>NZ_RZOT01000159.1:0-11124 GCF_003999085.1 Mesorhizobium sp. M4A.F.Ca.ET.090.04.2.1 | reverse complement strand
GGGATGCCGACAGGAAATTCGTCGCGCTCCGGTCGCCCAGCCGGGGCCAGCGGATCGTCAAGTCGTTCAGCCGCTGGTTCACCATGTCGTGGCGCACGGCGCGGCGCATCGTGGGCCATGCGCACCCCGCAGGCATGCCGCTTTGGCAAATCCCGTTCGCCGTCATCGTCGGCCTGGCGTTCTATACCTTGGTCTTCTGGGGACAGCTCAGCTTTGCCGCGGGCATCGTCGGCGACAGGGTCGAGCTCGTGCCGGACTATATCGGCCACAGCTAAAGTGTTGCAGTTGAGGCGCGGTGTCGCGGAATTTGCCGGTTGCAGGCCCTGAGCGCCGGGCGGTCGAGATGACACGGAGGCCTCTTTTTTGTAGCGTTCCACCGAACGCAATCCTGGGCGGGCATGGAAGGCGGCCTCAGATCCATCCGAATATCCCAGAATCCGGGGCCTAGTTGCATGCCGAAAGCTCCCGAGCCGGCGCCCCTCATCACAGTGATCACGCCAACCCACAACCGGCGCAGCCAGGTCGTGCGCGCCGTGGAAAGCGTGCTGGCCCAGAGCCTTGTCCGTTTCGAGCACATTGTCGTCGATGACGGCTCCACCGACGGCACGGCGGCGGCGCTTGCCGAAATCCGCGATCCCCGGCTGATCTATGTCGGCGCGAAATGGCGTGGCGCCAACGCCGCCCGCAATGCCGGTATCGAACGCGCGCGGGCGCCCATTGTCACATTTCTCGATTCGGACGACGTCTATCTGCCGGACCGGCTGGAACGCACGCTGGCGCGCTTCGATGAGAATCCGTCGCTGGAAGTCCTCATCAGCTCTTTCGTGTCCGTGAAGGGCAACCGGGCCACCAGATGCGTCAACCGCGAGGCTTTCCTGACCCGCAACACGTTGGAACGGGCCCTGGTCTCCCAGACCATATTCATCGCCGGTTCCGCGATAACCGCCCGGCATGAATCGCTGCTGGCGATCGGCGGCTACGACAGCGACATCGCGCGCATGCAGGATCGCGAATTGCTGCTGCGCTTCGCCCGCCGCGGCGGCGCGCTGCTCACCGAGGAAATCGACTGGAAGAAATACAATTCGGAGAATTCGATTTCCGGCCGCCGTGACGGCTATGTCGAGGCCTATGCGAACCTCATCGACAAGCACCCTTACATCGCTGACCGCTATCCCGAGATCCCGCCCTATATGATCGCGCGCCAGATCATCGCCGATACGATGAAGGGCAGGATTTCGCAGGCATTCGCCGGTTATCTGGCCAACCGCTCGTCCAAGTCGCTCGGCTACTCGCTGCCGCAGCTGTTGCGCGGCTATGTCGACGGTCGCCGCCGCCGGCGTGACCTCTATGACGAGTTCCGCGAGAAATACGGCGCGCGGCCCGCCTGATCTTGTCGTGCCCCGAACCTGTCGGCTTAGAGCAATTCCAGGAAAAGTGTGTAACGGTTTTCCGTCCTGAATCGCGTAGAAACAAAAAGTTAGAGCGGTTCCGCGATTCCTTGAAACGCTGAACCGCTCTAGCGATCGAGTTCCGGGAAATAGGGATCGGAATAGAAACGGCGGTCGCGCTCGCCCCGCAGGCAGTCGATGGGTGGCTCGGCATCGATCCGGCCCGCCGCCGTGTCGGCGATGCCGCTCACCTCGAGGATCAGCTTGCGCCGGATGGCGGTCGAGAACTCGGAAGCCGCGTAGATCGGCAGCACGAAGGAGCCCGGCCCGCCGGTGACGCATTCGGCATAGTAGCGGTCGAGATGGCTGAAGGTTGGCGATGGGCTGATCAGGATCGGCAGGCCGTTGACGATGATGCCCTTGGCCAAAGCCGCGTCGCGCTCCGTGGTGACTGGCGGACCGGTGTTGTTGGGGCCGTCGCCGGAAATGTCGATGACGCGCCGCTGCGTCTTGAAGGCGCTTTGCCCGAAGAGCCCGGTGCCGAAGGCGAGCGCGCCGGAGATTGAAGTGCCACGGAAGCTGCGGAAGGGCCGCGCCGCGATCCCGTCAGCGAAGGCATCGGCGCTGTCGCTGCCATCAATGATCTGCCAGGCAAGCACCGCGTCGTCGCGGATGGTGCCCGCCCACTCGAAATAGGCGATCGCGATGCGGCCGTTGGTGCCAGCTCGCACCGCCTTGATGAAGTCCGGATGCCTGAGCGCCTCGACATAGCCGGCGCGCTGCAGCGCGAACTCGCGCTCGTCCATCGACGTCGAGATGTCGACCGCAAGCACCAGTTCGACATCCACAGCGGCTGGCGCGGCTGGCATCGGCAAGGGCGTTGCCTGAGCGCAGCCGAGACAGGCAAGCAGGCTGAGCACGTCGAACATGGTCGCGTGCGTCCGGTTTGACGCGCATCATCTTCCGCGCCGATCACGGCGAAATAAAGCTGGAGCAATTCCAGCAAAAGCGTGAAACGGTCAGGCTCGGCGACTTCGCCGTAGCCTTCCGTCCGGAATTGCGCGAAAACAAAGAGATAGACCGCCGCTCTATCGCTCACTTCTTCTTGCGCGCAGCGTGCGGCGGCGGCTCGATCGCGCCGGCCCTGACCCGCGCGGGCTTCAGCGCCGACCCGGCTGTATCCTTCACGATCGTCAGCGAGCGCGGAAAGAACTGGTTGTTGTGCTGGCCGCGGCCGATGTTGAGGATGGCGGCATCCGGCAGGCGCTTCTCCAGCATCGCCAGCACGCGTCGCAGCGTCGCGCCGTCGAACGTGTCCATCGCCTCGTCGATGATCACCCATTTTGGCCGCCTGAGCGCGAGCCTGGCGACGGCAAGCAGGCGCTGCTCGTCATCGGCCAGTTCGTGCTCCCAGCGCGCCGAACGGTCGAGCGAGGAGGCAAGCCGTTCGAGGCCGACTTCCGTCAGCACCGCCGCGATCTCGGCATCCTCGACCGTGATGTCGTCGGTGTGGTTCAGCACCTCACGCAGCGTGCCGAGCGGGAAATAGGGGGTGCGCGGAACGAAGATCGGCGCCGCTCCGGTCGGCATGCCGATGCGGCCGCTGCCCCACGGCCACAGCCCGGCAATGGCGCGGAAGAACAGCGTCTTGCCGGCGCGCGGGTCGCCGGTGATCATGACGCGCTCGCCGGGGCGAATCTCGACATGCGGCTCGGCAAGCTTCGTGCAGCCGTCAGGCGAGGCGACCTCAAGCTTCTCGAAGGTCAGCGTCCCGCCGGGGTTTTCGGCAAAAATGATGCGCTTTTCGGTGTCGTGGAAGACATCGGTTTCGCCGAGCGCGATGCGGAAATCGGCGACGCGCATCAGCGTCGCTCGCCAATCGGCGATGCCGCCTATGTTGTTGATGAACCAGCGCAGCGAGGAATGGACCTGGTTGAAGGCGCCGACCGCCATCATCAGGCCGCCGAAGCTGATGTCGCCGGCGAAATAGACCGGCGCGGCAACCAGGATCGGCGCCACCACGGTGATCCAGCCATAGGTGTCGGTGACCCAGGAGAGATTGATCTGGGCGCTGTAGATGCGCCGCATGGCGCCGAGCACCGTGCCGAGGTCGAGCTCGAGTTGCCGCCTGGCGTCGGCCTCGCCATGCGCAAGCGCGATGGCATCGATGTTCTCGTTGACGCGGACCATTGAGGACCTGAGTTCGGCCTCGCGCGTGTAGCGGTCGCTGTTGAAGCGGATCAGCGGCCGTCCGACCAGCCAGCTCAGCCATGAGGCGATGCCGGCATAGAGGATCGCCGCCCACACCATGTAGCCAGGGATCGCCAGCGAATAACCGCCGATGTGGAAGACGAAGCCCGACGACAGTGTCCACAGCACACCGATGAAGGACGCCAGCAGGATGAAGGCCTGCAGGAGGCCGACGCCGAGATCGGTCGACAGGTCGGAGAGATGGCCGGCGTCCTGCTGCATGCGCTGGTCCGGATTGACGCCGATGGCGCCGGCATGCGCCAGCCGGAAGGCGCGCGCCGGCCGCATCCACTCCTCGATCAGGTCGAGCGTCAGCGCCTCGCGCAGCTTCAGGCGGATGGTCTGATTGAGCCAGGTCTGGCCGACATTGAGCACCAGAAGCCCGCCGGCGATGGCAGCGAAGACCATGAGTTGGTGCAGGAAACCCGGCAGGTCACGCCGCGCCAGCGCATCGTAGAAGGGCTGGTTCCAACGGTTGAGCAGCACTTGGCCGATCGCAGTCGCGACGATGACGGCGACGATGCCGAGACAGGCCCAGACGAACTGCCTGCGCACCGGCGAGGATTTCAGCGCCTGCCGGATCGTCGCCAACTGGTCGCCGAGGCTGCTGGCTTCGACAGACACGGCGGCGGGCGCCGGACCGGCCTTGTCATCCGCTTGATCAGCCATGTCAGATGTCCCTGCTTTCGGAAAAGGTACTGAAACCGGCGCGAGCGCGACCGGCATGTCCTTCAGGCCGCGAACCCGCCCCCGACAGATAGGATGAGGCAAGGCGCTGCCGCGATCACGAACGCGTCACCCGGGCTTGCACCTTGTTCGCGGCCAGCCGCCCGAGCCTGGTGGCGCCTTGCGGCGTCAGCACAGGCACGAAGACACGGCGCGAGGCGCGCTGCACGACCGGCACGCCCTGGTAGAGCCGCTTTTGCGCCTCGACCACGATGACGCCGGAAAAGATCGGCCAGAAGCGCCGGCCGGCGCGCTCCAGCACATTGTGGAACCGCATCATGAAACGCCGCGGCGACGGCGGGAAGAACAGCGCGTCCGACCACGCCGCCGGCGTGAAGTTCGCCTCGCGCAGCAATTCCGTGAGCTGGCCGCGCGAGAACGGCCGGCCATTGCCGAACGGCGTGTGCTCGAAACGCGCCCAGACGCCGCGCCGGTTGGGCACGACGATGACGACGCGACCGGCAGGCGATAGCACCCGCCAGATCTCGTTCAGCGTCTCGCGCGGGTTTTCGACATGTTCGAGCGAGTGCACCAGCAGCACGCGGTCGATGCAGGAATCGACCAGCGGCAATTCCTCGTCGAAGACCAGCGCGGTCGCCGTCGGCCCCGTCGTCGGCCAGACCACGGCCCCCTGCGTCGCCGGCATGAAGGCAAAGACGCGCTCGGCGTCGGCGCCGAACCGCTCCAGCCACGGCAAGGTGTAGCCGAGCCCGACCAGCCGCTCGTTTGGCACGGCCGCCCAGATCGACGACAGCGCCATGGTGATCGAGCGCTCGGCCAGGCGCCCCAGCGTGGTCGAATAGAAGGAACGGAGGTCGACGATATCGGAATGCATGGCCGGGACGGTAGCTTCGAAGCATTGCAAGTTCAACAAAGGCGGATGACATCGGCGCCCAAGCGCCCTATGTCTGCGGCGACAACTGCATCGGCCCGAAATCGGTTTCGATTTCGGAAAGCGCGATGCAGCAGATAAACAGCTTAGAGCGTCCTTTGTGCGTCGAATTGGACGCACGGCGCTTTGGTGGAGAGACGCGATGCCGGTCGAAATCGAACAGTTCATGTGCCGCAGCGACAATTTCGGCGTGCTGGTGCGTGACCCCACGAGCGGCCAGACCGCCATCATCGACGCACCCGAGGAGGCGCCGATTCTGGCCGCCATCCAGCGCACCGGCTGGACGCCGACGCTGATCCTGACCACTCACCACCATGTCGACCATGTCGAGGCCAATCTGGCGCTGAAGGAACGCTTCAAGCTGCGCATCATCGGGCCGGAAGCGGAAAAGGAGAAAATCCCCGGCATCGACGAGACGGTCGGCGAAGGCTCCGTCGTCCACCTCGGCGAGGAACGGATCGACGTCATCGCCACGCCAGGCCACACCGCCGGCCATGTCTCCTACCATCTGCCGGCCTCGAAAGTCGCCTTCACCGCCGACACGCTGTTTGCGCTGGGCTGCGGCCGGCTGTTCGAGTGCAAGCCGCCGGTGATGTACGCTTCGCTGAAGAAGCTGGCGGCGCTGCCGGCCGACACGGTCGTCTATTGCGGCCATGAATACACGCTGTCCAACGCCCGCTTCGCGCTGACCGTCGACCCGACCAATTCGGCCCTGAAGGAACGCGCCGCCCGGATCGAGGCACTGCGCGCCGACGACAAGCCGACGCTGCCGACGACGATCGGCGAGGAATTGTCGACCAATCCGTTCCTGCGCTGGCACGACCCGGCGATCCGCAAGCATCTCGGCATGGAGACGGCCGCCGACGCCGAGGTGTTCGCCGAGATCCGCAAGCGCAAGGACAATTTCTGAGCCTCGTGCTAGCTTCCGGCCGATGACCAGTGCCGCCGAAATCATCGCCACGCTCGGCTTGCAGCCGCACCCGGAGGGTGGCTGGTATGCCGAGACCTTTCGCGATGGTGCCGGAGGCGCGCGCGGCCATTCGACCGCCATCTACTTCCTTCTGGAAGAGGGCCAACTGTCGGCCTGGCACCGGGTGAGGGACGCGGCCGAGGTCTGGCACTTCCATGCCGGCGCGCCGCTGGCGCTGTCGATGCATGAGGAAGGCGGCGGCGTGATCGAGCAGGTGCTGGGCATCGCCCTTGCCGCCGGCGAGCGGCCGCAGATCGTGGTGCCGGCCGGCTGGTGGCAGTCGGCGCGCAGCCTCGGCGAATGGTCGCTGGTCGGCTGCACCGTGGCGCCGGGCTTCGACTTCGCCGCCTTCGAGATGGCCGAGCCGGGCTGGCAGCCGAAACAGCCTTAGCCGAGTAGAAAACCCAAGCTGATCGCCGCCTGCGCGGCGTAGTAGAGCGCCCAGACCGCGTAACGCATCCAGGCGCGGTGCGGGGAGATGGCGGCGAGCAGGAATTTTTCGGCGGCGAGCAACCCATCCGACGCCATGAACAGGATGGCGCCGCCGATCACCAGCGTATTGCTGGTGGTGAGCGCCGAAATCCCCATGGCGAGGATCGCCGCGACATAGACGGCGATCGGCAGGCGCAAGGCGGGGCCGACACGGCGCCAGAGTGCCGCCAGCATGACGATCGCGAATGCCGCCATGGCGAGCGCGATCGCGCCGCGCCAGGATTCGGAGCCAAGCACATCCAGCCCGCCGCCGCTTTGCAGGAACAGCGGAACGTAGAGGATATGCGCCGTAAGAAAACTGGCCAGCCCGCCAAGGAAGGCCCTCTCGCCATCGCGTGACAGGAAGGCATCGCCGACGGCGCTGAGCGCGAGCGCGGCAGCCAACAGAAATGGGCCGCCCTGCATGAGGGCGAGCACCGCCAGCACGGCGACGGCAAGCGTCTTTGCCGCCGAGCGGGCGAGGCTCGGCGGCATGTTGAGCGTGAAAGCGTAGATCACCGCCGCCACCAGCGAGAACACCAGCGTCGCATTGGCGTTGGCGTCGATGCCGCCGGGAAACGGCATCATGCGTTTGCCTCACCCGTGGCCGCTTTGCGCAGCAACAGCGACTTCGCGGCAAGTGCCGCGCCGCCGGTGATGAGCACGCAGGCGGCGAGGATGCGCAGCGACGGCTCGGCGACGCCGGCAATGATCAGCACCAGCGTCGACAGCAACGGCGCGGCGTAGCTCGCCGCGCCCAGCACCTGGATGTTGCCGCGCTTGACGCCGATGTCCCAGGCGTAGAAGGCGGCCCCCACCGGCATCAGGCCAAGGCCGAACACGGCCAGCCACTGGCCGATGCCGACGGGAAGCACCGTCTGCTCGAGCAGGAAGTGGCAGGCCAGCGAAAGCGCCGACGTCGCGGCGCAAAACCAGGTGACGATCGAGGTCGGCACCGACGGGAAACGCCGCGACAACAGCGAATAGGACGACCACAGGAGGGCGCAGACGCCGGCCATCGCATAGCCGAAGGCATAGCGCGCGTCGAAGGCGAGCCCGCCGCCCTTGGTGACGATGAGTACCGTTCCCGCGAGGCCGAGCAGCGCGCCGACGACGTGGTTCCAGGCTAGCCGCTCGCCCGGCATCAGCGCCGAGCCCAGCACGATCAGCAGTGGCCACAGATAGGCGATCAGGCTCGCCTCCACCGCCGGCGCGTTGCGCAGCGCGGTGAAGTAGAAGAAATGGTAGCCGAATAGGCCGGCAATGCCGATCACCCAGACTTGCGGCGGGATCTTTTTGCTCCGGTCAGCGGCCGGCATCACCAGCCGCGCGGCGAGCCCGACGCACGTGCCGATGGCGAAGGTGATGGCCGACAGCAGGAATGGCGGCACCTGGCCGGACGCGTCGGTCAACAGCGCCAGCAGCGACCACATGGCGACCGCCGAGAAGCCGATCAGTGTTGCGCGCCCCATGCCTGTCTCCGGCGGCGCGCAAACGCGCCTAGTTTATGGCTTCGAACCGTCCGGCGCTGATGGTCAGCGGGCCGATCTGGGTCCCGACCGTTGCGCGGATCGGCGCATATACGCCGGTTTGGCCGAGCGGTGCAAACGTCACCATCATGCGGCTCCGGTCCTTGAGGAAATTCAGCGCCTTGCGGCCCTTGCGGTACCCCGCCACCGGCTCGAACCCCATCCGGCAGGTCACCGTGTCGCCCTTGTAGCCCCGCACCGAGATCGACCCTTTCGAGGCATAGGTCAGCGTCAGGTTGGCGCGCATCTCGCCGTCGTAGAACTTGACCGTGCGCCCGCAGACCTGATCGAGGCTGTCGGCGTGGATGACGGTCGCCGCCATCGGATCGAGAACCGACTTCAGGTCGCCCGCGCCAAGCGGCACCCAGCTCTTGGGATCGCGCTTCTTCGGCGCCGGTATGACCTCGGTCGAGGTTACCGCGCCATTGGCGAAGCGGATGTCGACCACCGAGGCCTTCTTGCCCGACGTGTAGTCGGCCCGGAACGCCGCAGGCCGCATCTGCTTGCCTGAAATCGTGCCTTTGGACGAAACCGTGCCCTTTGTGTCGTCGAACAGCTTGGCGAGGCCTGCCGCTGAGACGGTGCCGTTGATCGCGTAATTATCGCCGTCATAGCGGCTCGAGAACGTCGCCCTGGCCACCGAAAGGCCGAGGAACGACACCGTGTATTCACCCTTGAAGGATTGTGGCGCCGCGGCGGCGAAACTTGCCGTCGGCAGGGCCACGGCGAGCAATCCAGCGAACGCATATGGCAAACGAAGCACAGGGGGGCGAAGCATGGCAGTCCTCGATTTTCAGCCGGGAAACGGGCAATTCCAGGCTGGCATGTCCCTATGTCGCTGGCTTATAGGGAGAAATCCGGCCTTTATATGGAATATGGCCTGACGATGCCGGCTGGCCGGAGCTTGACGCGCCGGTGAAATGCCACTATGGAACGCCAACTTTTTCCATAAGGCCGCCTGACCGAGACCGCGCGCCGCCTGGCGCGGGTCGAATGGTTTGGCCGACCGAGAACTGAAGGTTAGTATCATGTCCCGCACCTGCGAGCTCACTGCCAAGGCAGTCCAGACCGGCAACAATGTGAGCCACGCCAACAACAAGACCAAGCGCCGCTTCCTGCCGAACCTGGTCAATGTGACGCTGATCTCCGAAGTGTTGAACCAGAATGTGCGCCTGCGCATTTCGGCCAACGCGCTGCGTTCGGTCGAGCACCGCGGCGGCCTTGACGCCTTCCTGGCCAAGGCCGACGCCAAGGAGCTGTCGCAGCGCGCCCGTCTGTTGAAGAAGCAGATCGCCAAGAAGCTCGCCGAGCAGCCGGCAGCCTGACGCCTTTCGGCGGATCACCGCCGCTAGCCGGACCGGGAGCACGAAGCGATTTCCGGTCCGATTTCATATTCGAAGCAAGACGATAGCGTCGTCCACGCCAGGGCGGCGCTCCCGCTGGTTCCATTACCCAGGATAAAAAAATGAATTCCTTCTCGCGTTACCTGCCCTTCGTGGCCGCCATGGCGCTCGTCGTCGTGGCCTCCAACATCCTTGTGCAGTTCCCGATGCAGGGTGAGATCAGCGGCCTGTCACTGGCTGACATCTTGACCTGGGGCGCCTTCACCTACCCCTTCTCTTTCCTGGTCACCGACCTCGCCAACCGCCGCTATGGCCCGACGGTGGCGCGCAGGATCGTCTTCGTCGGCTTCATGACGGCCGTGATCTGCTCGATCCTCGTCCCGCCCTTCCTGTTCCGACACGGCCTGATCGAGTTCGAGACCGCCGCCGACCGGCTGGTGCGCATCGCCGCTGCCTCGGGCGCCGCCTTCCTCACCGCGCAGCTGCTCGACGTCACCGTATTCAACCGGCTGCGCCGGCAGAGCTGGTGGCGCGCGCCGATCGTCGGCACGCTGGTCGGCTCCGTGTTCGACACCATCATCTTCTTCGGCGTCGCCTTCTCCGCCGCTTTCGCCTTCGCCGGCCCGAACGATGCCTTCGCACTGGAGGCGGCGCCGCTGCTGGGTGTGCTGCCGGCCGAGACCATGCGCTGGGTGTCCTGGGCGCTCGGCGACCTCTCGGTGAAGCTGATCATCGCCGTAGTGGCGCTGATCCCCTACCGGTTGCTCGCCGCCCGCTGGAGCCAGCCGGCGCTGGCCACCTAATGCATGATCCCGAAAAGTGGGAACCGGTCTTCGGACAAGATCATGCTCAAAGGTAGAGCATGATACCCTGGGTCCAACTCGACTCGGCAAAGACGCCTGATGGCGAACAAGAACTTCGTTTGAAGCAGCGCGGCTCCGAGTTCTCTATCATGCTCGGCAGCAATGAGCTGATGAACAGCCGCCTCAGCGGCTCCGAGCAGGCGCTTGCAAAACTCGCCTGCGAAAGGATCGCCGGTCACAAGCAGCCGAAAATCCTGATCGGCGGCCTTGGTATGGGCTTCACGCTGCGCGCCGCCCTTGCCGAGCTTGGCCCGGACGCAAGCATCACCGTCGCCGAACTGGTGCCGGCCGTCGTCGCCTGGGCGCGCGGCCCGATGGCCGGGATTTTCGACGGCTGTCTCGACGACCCCCGCGTCACCATCCTGGAAAGCGATGTCGGGCGCGTCATCGGCGCCGGGATGTCGGCCTGGGACGCCATCCTGCTCGATGTCGACAATGGCCCTGAAGGCATCGTCTACAAGGACAATGACGCCCTCTACCGCGCGGCCGGCCTCGGCCATGCACGTGCGGCGTTGAAGTCGGGCGGCGTGCTGGCGGTGTGGTCGCAAGGGCCGGACAGCGGCTTCACGCGGCGCCTGAAACAGGCGGGCTTCACCGTCGAGGAGGTCAAGGCGCGTGCCCATGGCAAGCGCGGCGCCCGCCACGTCATCTGGATTGCGGCCAAGCCCTAGGCCGGCCCCTCAATCCTGGTG
>NZ_RZOT01000158.1:0-11128 GCF_003999085.1 Mesorhizobium sp. M4A.F.Ca.ET.090.04.2.1 | reverse complement strand
GTGCAGGGCTGCTCGACCAGCGTCAAACGCGGCTCGAAGCAGTCGGCCCATTCGAAATCATCGAAGCCCGCCAGCGACAGGTCGCCGGGGATCGCAAGACCCTTCTCGCGGATGGCGCGGACTGCCCCGATCGTCGTCATGTTGTTGCCGGTAACCAATGCGGTGGGCGGCGTGGCCAGCGACAGGATCGCATGCGTCGATGCCGTGGCGCTCGCCGTGTCGACATTCTCCGGCGAGACATAGTGCGGCAGGCACTCAAGTCCATTGGCGGCGAGCGAGGCGCGGAACGCCTCGATGCGCTCGCGCGTGGTGGCCAGCCCCGGCTGGCCGGCAATGTAGCCGATGCGCTTGTGGCCGAAGGCAGCGACATGGTCGATGAGGGCATGCATCGCCGTGTCGTTCTCGACACCGATCTGGTCGAAGCGGTCGTCAGCGAACCGGTCGATCAGCACGCAGGGCAGCTTCTTCTCGGTAAGATAGTCGATCGCGCGCTCCGGCGAGCCCGACGGCGCCAGGATCACGCCGTCGACGCGGCGCTGGTGGAAGGCGCGCACCACCTGAAGCTCGCGGTCCGGGTCTTCCTGCGTGTCGGACAGAAACACCATCAGGCCGAGCCGCGCACATTCGGCCTCGACCGCGCAGATGATGTCGGTGAAATAGGGATTGGAGATCGCCGAGATGGCGAGCCCGACGCTATTGGTGGTGGACGCCTTCAGCGCGCGTGCCAACTCGTTGGGCTGGTAACCCATCGTGGCAATGGCATCGTTGATCAGCCTGGCCTTCTCGGGCGAGACGAAGCGGGTGCCGTTGACGACGTGTGAGACTGTCGAAACCGAGACGCCGGCGCGGCGCGCGACCTCAGCCATTGTCGGCATGCGTATGGAGTGCCCGCAAGCGCTCCTCCCTTGTATGCGTTTCCCAACCGCTCTTCGGCGGATTTCTTAGAAACCATAGAGCCATCGAAACGTTTGCGCAATCGATTCGACAAAGCCCGCGACAAATTTTGTCGCGGGCTGAAAACTTGGAGATCAGGAGGTGAAAGCCAGCCAGGCCGTGCCGGCGAAAAGCGTGACCAGGGTCAGCGGCAGGCCGACCTCGAAGAAGGCGGAGAAGGAAAGCTCCTTGCCCGCCGCCTTCGCCTGTTCGGCAACGATCAGGTTGGCAACGGAACCGAGCAGCGTGAAATTGCCGGCGAGCGTGGAGCTCATCGCGACCACCAGCCAGGCGCGCTCGGGGTTCTCGAGGCCGGGAATGAAGGGCCTCAGCGCCAGCACCGCCGGCACGTTGCTCATGACGTTGGAGAGCACGGCGGTGAAGCCGGAGAGCCGCCAGACATCGTCGAGCCCGATGTTTTTCGCCCAGGCGATCATATCGGGCGTCAGCAGCGTCTTTTCGGCGCCGGCCACCACCACGAACAGGCCGGCGAACATGAACAGCAACGGGCCGTCGATCTCGCGATAGATGCGATGCGGCTTGATCGCGCGGGTGACGAGCAGGAAGGCGCCGGCAATCAGCGCCGCCTTGGCAACGGCAACGCCGGCGAAGAACGCGACCGCCAGCACGACGCAGACGACTACCGCCTTCAGTACCTGTCCCGGCAGCATGCGGCCGCGATAGACTTCGGGACTGAGCTCCACGGTGCGGGAGAATTCGGCGCGGTAGACGATGCGCAAGATGACGATAACGGCGAGAAGACCGAACAGCGCCACCGGCGCGAGCGCGGCCGAAAAGGCCGGATAGGAAATGCCGGACAGCGCGCCGATCACCATGTTCTGTGGGTTGCCGGTGATGGTGGCGACACTGCCGCAATTGGAGGCGGTGCAGGTGGCAATCAGATAGGGAACCGGGTTGCGGTTGATGACGCGCGTGACGTGGACGACGATCGGCGCCATCACCAGGCAGATTGCGTCATTGACCAGGAAGGCCGAGAGGACGCCGGTCAGCAGCGTCACCATGACCAGGAGCATGAACGGCGCGTGCGCATGCTCGATGGCGAAGCCGCCGAGCGCGCGAAAGGCACCCGAGACCTTCAGATGCGCGACCACGATCATCATGCCGAGCAGCAGCGTGATGGTGTCGAAATTTATGGCGCGGTAGGCGTCCTCCATGCTGATCGCGCCGACGGCGATCATGGCCGCGCCACCGAGCAGCGCGATGCCGGCGCGGTCGAGGCGCAGGCCCGGAAAGCGGCCGACGGCGACACCGGCATAGGTCAGGATGAGGATCAAAAGTGCCGCCGCGCCAGTCCATGTCATTGGCAGAAGTTCCGTCCGAGCTCGCCCCTGCCCGGCAGATTCTGCCCGGCGGCATTCTTCGCTCCACCTTTAGCAAGCGCGCGGCAAAGCGAAAGCGGTTGTGCGGTTGAAACTTTTCGTGCGACCCGACGATAAGGCCGCGGCGTCCGAACAAACAGGCGGGTTTGCTCAGTGGCTAGTCTGCGACCGGCTTGCCCTCGGCGCTATCGTCGCGTTCTGGCTCCAGAATTCCAAACTCCTGCGATTTCAGCCCCTGCTCGGCCTTGAGGAACCCTTCCGCGGCGAGGCCGCGCCGTAGCAGTTCCCGCACGGCCGCCGACCGGCTCGGCATACGCTTTTCGAAGCGCCAGTTTTCCAGCGCAGCCAATTCGTCAGCCGTCAGCATGATCTGGAGTCGTTCAGGTCGTTCCAGTTCGCCCATTTGTGCCTCCGCCAAGACCAAAATGCAGTGAGTTAGTATCTGGCTCACTATCAGCAAAGTTAGGATTTGGCGCACATGCCGTCAAGCGCGACTGATGGGTGATCGGCGCAAAAGCCCAACGATGCGGACAAGACATCGACCAGGCATTCAACAAACTATACTAACTAATTGATTTTATTTCAATATTTTTGACATTATGCTTGCTATCGCGATGTGCCGGGTGCATGCTCGAAAATGAGGAAAAACGCCCCACCGGAAGGCAACTGCCATGCGCGACAGCTATTCAAGCCAATTGCGGGAAGACCTCAACTCCCTGGTCGTGGCGGCGATCCATTCCACGGGCGTGGTCAATGTCGCTATCGTGGCTGAGCGTGTGCGCCTGCGAAACCTCGACGAAAACGTCGCGCGCGAAGACCTCGAATATATGGTCGTGCAAACAGCCGAAATGTATGGGGCAGCCATGGAGTTCGATTGCGCGCTCGTCGTCGAGGTGGCTGAGGGACCCTGTCCGGCGCCGGTTTCCGAGTAAGGATAGGATTGCCAGCGCGTGGTTTCGGCCGGCCGCGCCGTCAATCCATCTCGTCAAGAGAGTTTTTCACGTATCGCAAAGGCGCTTCAAGCTTCCAGCTTACACCGTGCTCGCCGAACTCCAGCTGTCCGGTACCGCCCAGCGCCTGCGGCGTGATCCGTTTCAGCACAACCGAGCCGAATCCGCGACGTTTCTCTCCATCCAAGGGCGGTCCATCGTGCTCGTGCCAGACCAGGCCAAAGACCTCCTCGCCATTCGCGCCGGTGGTTATGGCCCATTCGATCTCGACCTGCCCGACCGGGTGAGACAGGACGCCGTACTTTGCCGAATTTGTCGCCAGTTCGTGGAAGGCGATGCCGAGATATTGGACGGCGTTCGGCTTGAGCATGATCACCGGCCCCTTTGCCGACAGGCGCGACTGCGCCGCGAAGACCCTTACCTGCGCCTCGACCAGCTCGGCAACCGTCGCGCCGCGCCACTCAGCATTGACAAGCAGATCGTGCGATTCCGAAAGCGCCAGGATGCGTTCGCGTACCTGGTCCAGAAAGACCTCCGGGGTGCTTGCCTGCTTGCTCGTCTCTCGGATCATCGAGATGATGACCGAGTACTGGTTCTTTACGCGATGGTTGACCTCGCGCATGAGCAGGCGGATGCGCCGTTCGCTCTCCTTGTGAGAGCTGATGTCGCGCGCAATCTTGGACGCGCCGACAATCCTGCCGATGCCGTCGCGTATCGGCGAGACTGTCAGCGAAACGGGAATGCGCGTGCCGTCCTTGCGCTGGCGCACCGTCTCGTAGGACGGCACGACCTCGCCGGCGCGAATGCGGGTGATGATCGAGACCTCCTCGTCCAGATGGTCGGGCGGAATAAGGATCGTCACCGGCCGGCCGATCGCCTCCGCCGGCGTGTAGCCAAAGAGGCGCTGCGCCGCGTCGTTCCAGCTGGTGATGATGCCGTTTATGTCCTTTGAAACGATCGCATCCACCGATGACTCGACAATGGAGGCAAGCCGCGTGCGGGCTTCGTCCGCCATCGTCTGCGTGCGCAGGTCAAGCAAGGTGGTGATTGCGCCGATCGTATCGCCGGCCTCATTGCGAAGCAGGACGGGATGCGCGCTGAATGGGATGAGTTCTCCGTTGGGCCGCTCGGCTATCGCCCGCCCCCAGCGAACGTCCTTTTCTTCGCGCAAGGCAATGGCCATCGGGCATTCTTCATGCGCCATCTTGCTCCCGTCGAGATGACGCAGCTTCCATGACCCGCACCACCGATCCTCGTTGAGCACGGGACGATGCCCCCAAAGTTCGGCCGCGGCTTCGTTGAAGAAAGTGATGAGGCCCTGCTTATCGGTGGTGTAGACGGCGACTGGCAGCGCCCGCAGCAGATCGACGGCATGGGCGCCTGGAAGCCCGATGCCGCCATGTTCAATCGTGTCCACCGACCCCCTCGCCTTTCGATACCGCAAAATTAACTCGACAAGGAATGCGCGTGAGGGATTTCGGTTCCCCGGCAACGCGTCGCCGGCCGGCCGGCGATCGCCAGTTCCCGGCTACGCTTGCAGAGTCGTCAAGGGCGGGAACTGTCTGCCACCTCCAAATGAATATGTGAGGGAACCATCACCAGCGCGAGCGGTTCCCCCAAAAGTCGCGACACGACGAAACTGCAACCAAATGGAGACAGCCATGACCATGAGAATCCTCGCAGCCACCATGCTGACGCTTGGCCTCGGTACATCGGCGATGGCCCAGACCGCCGGCGACACGGCCGGCTCAGGCATGGTCGACGGCAGCGGAAAATCGGTCGTTGTCGACCCCACTGGCCCCAATACGGTCGACCTGAACGACCCCGATGCCGTCGATCCCACGCCGACCTACAGCATAGACGGCATGGCCACGTATGCGACGAGCCCAACCCCCGATCAGAACTGCCCTGTCGGCCCGCAGGGCGCGCAGCCTGACGCAAGCGGGACATCGCCCGGGACAAGCGCGCCGACGGTGAACGACAACCACTGCGGCAAGTAACCGGCGCATCGCCGTTCGGCGGCCGCGGACAACGACTTCGCGGCCTCCGCCGGTTCCCGCGGGGAACCGACCTTGCAGCAGCGGCGTTTCCAGGATGTATTGAGTTCCGAAACAACCTGGGAGAGAGGACGTGGCTCTATCGGCTCTCATCGGCATCCTGATCACCTTCCTGGTGATCATCCTCGTGCTCTTCCTCGTCCAGCGCCTGCCGCTCGACGGCCGCACGCGACAGATCGCGCAGATCGTCGTCATCATCATTGGCATCATTTCACTGTTGAAGTATCTGGCTGTTTTCTAGCCCTTCCCGCGGGGAAGATGTCCAGCCGAGGCTCCCCGATGAAAACCAGTTCGATCGCATGGATTGCCGGCACGATGGTGCTTGCCTTCACGGCCACAGCCCACGCCCGCCTCGATACCCGTACAATGAGCTGCGAACAGGTGCGGTCCCTGATCCAGGGCCATCGCGCGGCCGTGCTGACCACGGGACAGAACACCTACGACCGCTATGTGCGGCAGTACGGCAATGAGTGCGACTGGCCTGAGGTGCCGACAGCCGCCTCCGTTCCGGCGCGCGACGGCCAGTGCCGCGTCTACCGCTGCCAGGAGCCAGTGTTCAATTTTCCCAACTAAATATGGCCTCGTCGTTCTCGCAACGGATGCGTGGAACCGTTGCCCTTCGCGCGAATTGATTCGGGGTCGAACATTTCGACGTGTTGTCGCGGCCAGCAGAGCGGCGCGAACCAGGAGGAACAGCCATGTCCAGCGATATCAGGCGCAGCGGCAGCTGCCTGTGCGGCGGCGTCCAGTTCTCGGTCACCGGCGAGCCGCTTCGGGTCGGACTTTGCCATTGCAAGGATTGCCGCAAGACCAGCGGATCGGTCTACCAGGCTTTCGGAATCTGGCCGCTTGAGGCGTTCGAGACGACCGGCATCGTCAGCACCTATGGCGGCAGGAGCTTCTGCCCGACCTGCGGCGGCCGTGTCACATCGGTCGGCGAAGAGGAGGCCGAAGTGATGCTTGGCAGTCTCGATGTGGCGCCGACGGAGCTTGAACCGAAATACGAGTTGTGGACGGTGCGCCGAGAGCACTGGCTGCAGCCCCTGCCCGGCGCCCAGCAGTTCGGACACGACCGGACCGAAGGCGAGGCGGCTGACGAAGGCGAAGCACGCATAGCCGCGGAGGGCGACGGGGAATCGACCCGCAGCGCAGCCTGAACCTGCAGCCAGGATGGCCAACTTGCATTTTGCAACCGATGGTCGGTTTGCCGCGGGTACCATGCTCAGTTAAGATTCGACTTGCGGTGGACCTATTGGAAACCGCTTTGGCCGGCGCGGCTCAGGCAACGCTCCCAACATTGCCGCGTCGGCCTTCCAGAATCGAAGGACGCGCGGTATGTTTTCCGGGCCGGGCGGTACAACCTTTGATATTGTATTACGACTCACATAGCTTGGTTATCTAGTGAAGTACCAAGTTATGGTTGCGCTACCGGCCCAGACATTCTTTCGATGAAAGAAAATTCGCTCAAAGTTATTTTTTTCAGTGCGTCAACTACGCCACCCAAGTAGCAGTCAAAGCTGACGCATCGTGATTTTGGGCGGTCTTGTACAAAAGGCCACCTTGTTTCTTTTGGTTCATGTTACATACTGTTGCGAATCTTGAAACCGAACGGGGCGGTTTTCATGACTGCGGTACCTGAAGGGGGGCGCGGCGTTCATCTGCGATATCCTCCGATCGACGGGTTCTGGACCTGGGACATCAAGCGAAACCGTGTCTACGGTGACGCCAACCTTTCCGACTATTTCGGGCTCACGCTTGAGGAATTCTCCCATGGCGCGCCACTTGAAAGATGCATGGAAAGCATCGAGGCCGAGGATCGGCTCCGGGTCCATGTAGCGATTCGCCGGGCGGTGGAGCGCAGGTCGAGTTTCCGGGAGGTCTACAAAGTCCGTTCGGAAAAGATGGGCCTTCGCAAGATCCTGGCGGTCGGCCAGTGCTATGTCGACAACCTTGGAGAAGCAGCTCTCTATCCCGGCTGGTTCGTCGATCTGACACAGGAGGAGGATACAGAGGAGGCCTCCTTGCGCGAAATCCACCGGCATATCGAGCAGGCCAAGGAAATCTCGCAATCGATCGGACACACCCTGCTCTTCTACCTGCTCGACAATGCCCAGGAAGAGGTGCAACTGCGTCTTGGCGGCGGATCGAGGAGGCGCAAATCGTCCTAGCGCGCACCCTAGCCTCTGGGCGGCGTCCTGCCTTGCTTGCTGATTTCGGCCGTCACCATGCGGGCGAAATGCGACTGCGGCGAGCGACGTTCGAGCAGTCTGGCGCGTTCGAGCGCCGTATCGCCGTAGAATTCGACCAGCACCGCGGCTGCAGTGGCCGCGTCGGCCTTCAGCTTGCCGATGTCGGCCTGTTCGCTATGCCTCGAGGGGCCGTTCCTGGCGATCACGTCCAGCATGGCTTGCAACTTTTCAGGAGTGCTGCCCTCGTCTTCGTGCATCGTCGCGGTCCGATTGGTCGCGCAAAATATCGACATTTCCGAGGAATGTCCAACAGCTTCGTTGATCGCGCAGGGATACAACCAAATACAGCTTCACCGCGAGTCTCTCCACAATCTTGATGCAAGCAACAGTCAGCCACACTTCCCACGCAGACATTGGGGGCACCGATGGACCAGCCGAGCAAAATGGAAAACCTGCAGTTCGCGCAGGGGATCTTGAGGGAACTGCGCCAGAAAGCTGAAGCCGATGGCGAGAAGCTTCTGACCTATCTGATCGACATGGCCTATCTCGAAACCAGCGACCGCATCCGCGCGCACTGGATCGGGAACCATGAGAGCGACGGCCGCCGCGCCAAGGGCTGATGCATGTCGACCAAAAGTGCGTAGCGGTTTTGGGACGAAGATGCATCAAACATTAGACTTAGCTTGAGCGCGTTCGGTCAGGCAGGACGCGCTCTGGATCGGCGCCGTGGCCCGCTGCCAGGATCTGGAAACGCAAAAAGCCCGCCGTGCCTTTCGGCACGACGGGCGCAATTGGCAGGATTGGCGGTCCGGGCCGAGTTGTCGACACAAGCAAGCCCGCGCCTCTCGCAGAGGACGCGGGCCCGGATCGGGATGCCGGCCCGATCAGGCAGCATACCGTTGCGCGCTGCCGGAACATGAACTCTTAGCGTATGCTAATGTTCCAGCGCAGAGGGAAAATTTGCCGAGCGACCGATCTGGCTTATGAAGCGGCCCTTTCGCGAACCGGGAGTTTCCAGCCCGGCCTGACGAAATGGCAGGTGTAGCCGTTCGGGTATCTCTCCAGATAGTCCTGATGCTCGGGCTCGGCCTGCCAGAATGGGCCGACCGGCGCAACCTCGGTGACGACCTTGCCCGGCCACAGGTGAGAGGCATCGACATCGGCAATGGTGTCCTCGGCGACCCGCTTCTGGTCGTCGCTGGTGTAGTAGATTGCCGAGCGATAGCTCATGCCGACATCGTTGCCCTGACGGTTGCTGGTCGTCGGGTCGTGGATCTGGAAAAAGAATTCGAGCAGCGTGCGGTAGCTCAGCCTGGCGGGATCGAAAATGATCTCGATGGCCTCGGCATGGGTGCCGTGGTTGCGGTAAGTGGCGTTGGGCACGTCGCCGCCGCTGTAGCCGACGCGGGTCGAGACGACGCCCGGAAAGCGCCGGATCAAATCCTGCATGCCCCAAAAGCAGCCGCCGGCAAGCACCGCGCGTTCGGTGGAAGTCGCCATGTCACATCTCCGTTGGATTTCTCCATAAATGGGGATTGTGACGCTCTTCGTCCAGCGGCTCAAGCGTTCGGGAACCGCGAGTACAACAGCCGCTTGGATTGAGGACGGGAATCAAGATTCAATTCTAGGGAAGCGGCAACGGTGCGTCACTCAAGGTCCGCAGGTAAGCGATGAGGTCTGCTCGCTGCTTCTCGTCCTGCAGACCCGGGAAAAGCATATCTGTTCCAGGCAGAGTGAGCGCGGGATTGGAGATAAACAAATTGAGTTCCTCAAAAGTCCAATCGCCACCAGCATCCTTCAGACTCGACGAATACTCGACATCGCCTTGCGAAGCCTTCCGCCGCCCTACGATGCCCCACAGATTGGGCTTGGGATTCTTGACCCCCGGCACTGCAAGATGACAAGTCCCGCACGCCTTGCCGAAAAGTTCTTTGCCCGATTCAGCGTTTGCCGATGCAAGTCGTGCCGAAATCGGCGCAATGACCGGTCGTCCTGCGCCATGACTGCGCAAGTAGGCGACGACGTCTTCGTGACCGCTGAGCTTCGCCAAATGTATGGGTGGACTGCCGTTCGATGTCAGTGCGTTGACATCTGCTCCAGCGTCCACGAGATGGATGACGCACTGAAGGCAGCCATTCTCGGCAGCCACGTGCAGCGGCGTCTGCGATTTCGCCACCTGATTTGGATCGGCCCCATTGTCGAGCAACAGCTTCACGATGTCAGCGTGCCCACCCTTGTTGGCGGCATAGAGTGGCGTTCTTTGCCAACTGACGAGCAGGCTAACGTCGGCCCCACGACTTATCAGAAGTTTTGCCAACTCGATGTTTCCGGCTTCGCAGGCGATATAGAGCGCCGTGACACCGTCAATTTCGTTGATGGCGGCGCCCTTATCCAATGCGGAAGTCACCGCTGCGACGTCGCCATTCCTGACAAGATCACCCAGGTTGCTCGCCTGGGCGGGCAGCGTAAAAAGCCCAAGCACCAACGAAGCCCCTATCACCCACATGCGTCTCCGCTTGGTCATGGTACCTCTCGCTGCTCTGAAAAAGCGCACAGGTTTGGCTCGCATTGCGGCTCCATGCACAAAAACGAATATTAGCAGATGCTCATTCAAAGACCAAGGATGCGCGGCAGGTCACTCCTCGTTTGTCGGCTTGAATTTCCGCACGACGACCTCGAACACGATGTCCGAAATCCACATCGCCGAGACGCCAATGAGGAAAGCGGCGGCGAGCGTCGTGGTGTCGTCGGCTGGATCGGGGATCGGCAGGCCACTTGCCTTGAACCAGGCGACGGCCGGCAGCGTCAGATAGGCGGCGGCGAGCGCGCCGCAGATCGGCGAAGCGATCATTTCGCGCAGTTTGTAGCGATGGCGCGACAGTGCCCGGAGCGCACCACCAGCCAACCCGGCCGCCACCACCGGGCCTTTGATGCCCAGGAGATCGAACAGATCGTGCATCATGGCCTCCAGCCGCAGAGTTCCTGACCCTTGCGGTTGTGCGCAAGCAGCGCCCTCGCCTCCTGGTCCGACAGTGCGTCGACCGCTTTGACGGAGAGGCGTACCGGCCTTGAGACGGCGCAGAAGCTTCCCTTGGCTGTGGTGCATCCGGCCGCGACGAGCAGCGGCAGCACGAGGATCAATCCCTTGCCCATGTTTTCAGCTCCTTGCTGGCCGCGCCCGCGCGCAGCGCGCCGATATCATTGTCGACCTGGTCGGCGAGCGCGCCGGCGGCAGCCTCGGCCTTGGCCTGCCGAGCGCGTTCCGCACCGGCGCCGGCAAGCCGCTGGCGGACGCCCCAGCCGAGGGCTGCCACCACCGAGGCCAGCAGGCCAAGGAACGTCGGGTTGCCGAGCAGTGAGGAAAGCAGCGCCGTCATGACAGCCACCACACGACAAGTGCCGCAACGATGAGGAGCGCGCCTGCCATCCAGGGCAGCGCCTGGCGCAGGAGTTCGGTGAAGACCTCGACCATTTTGCCCCTCACCTCTGCCAGTTGAGCTTGCGGGCGAGCACATGCCAGGCTTCGGTGCCGAGGCCGATCGCCAGGCCGATGCCGGCCTCGAGCGCCATCTGGATGTCAGGATCGCCAGACAGGGCGGCGGCGTCGCCGGCGCCGAGCAGGCCGCGCGCCACGAGGACGGCCGCGCCATAGCGCAGCG
>NZ_RZOT01000157.1:0-11178 GCF_003999085.1 Mesorhizobium sp. M4A.F.Ca.ET.090.04.2.1 | reverse complement strand
GTTGCAGGCCCAGCACTGTCGTACCATTGCGTTTGTTCTCTTTATGTTCGCATCGATGGCGGCTCCTGTCAACAATCCTGAACACGGTTTTTGCCGCGACTGCCTGGCCCTCCAGCGCGGCGGCGGGCGGCGCTGCGAGCGCTGCGGCAGCCCCAGGCTCGTGCGCCATCCGGAGCTCTACCGGCTTCACCTTGCCCACATCGACTGCGACGCCTTCTACGCGGCGGTCGAAAAGCGCGACAATCCAGCGCTGAAGGACAAGCCGGTCATCGTCGGCGGCGGCAGGCGCGGGGTCGTCTCCACCGCCTGCTATATCGCCCGCATCCACGGTGTGCGCTCGGCAATGCCGATGTTCAAGGCGCTTGAAGCCTGTCCCGAGGCGGTGGTCATTCCTCCAGACATGGAGAAATACGTCCGCGTTGGGCGCGAAGTCCGCGCGTTGATGCAGGCGCTGACGCCGCTGGTCGAGCCGCTCTCCATCGACGAGGCATTCCTCGATTTTGCCGGCACCGAGCGCCTGCACGGCATGCCTCCAGCGCTGGTGCTGGCGCGCTTCGCGCTGACCGTGGAAAAGGCGCTCGGCATCACCGTCTCGGCCGGTCTTTCCTACTGCAAGTTCCTCGCCAAGGTGGCGTCCGACTTCCGCAAGCCGCGCGGCTTTTCGGTGATCGGCGAGGCCGAGGCGATCGGCTTCCTGGCCGAGCAGCCGGTGACGATGATTTGGGGCGTCGGCAAGGCCTTCGCGGCCGCCCTGGAACGCGACGGCATTCGCACTATCGGCCAGCTGCAGCGCATGGAGCGGGCCGAGCTGATGCGCCGCTACGGCGTCATGGGCGACCGGCTCTACCGGCTCTCGCGCGGGCAGGACGACCGCCGCGTCGACCCTGGCGGCGACGCCAAGAGCGTGTCGGCCGAAACGACCTTCGACGCTGACATCGGCACCATGGCCGAACTGGTCCCCGTGCTACGGGCTCTGTCGGAAAAGGTCTCGGCTCGGCTGAAGAAGTCGGGCATTGCCGGACGCACCGTCGTGCTGAAGCTGAAGACGCAGGATTTCAAGCTCCGCACGCGCAACCGCCAGCTTGGCGACCCCACCCGTCTGGCCGACCGGATTTTCCAGACCGGCCTCGACCTGCTGCGCCGGGAGGCCGACGGGACGAAATACCGCCTGCTCGGGATCGGCGTCAGCGATCTCTCCGACGACGGGAAGGCCGATCCGCCCGATCTGGTTGATGTGCAGTCGCGCAAGCGCGCGCTGGCCGAAGGCGCCATCGATTCATTGCGCGACAAGTTCGGCAAGAAGGCCGTGGAAACCGGCTATACGTTCGGCAGGGGCCGCGGCGCCAATCCGCCGGAGCCGATCGAGGAGTGATCGAATTCGGCTTCCGCCACTCACGTGCGTTTGAGATCGATCCGGCTTGTCACCACCGTCTTGCCGGTTTTCGGATCGGCGTCTGTCACGGTGAGCCGCATGCCGTCCCCGCTGGTCTTCTCGACGGTTAGCCGCGCCGTCCGGTCGCCATTCACCTCTTTGGCCCATCGGATTGCGAGGCTGAGCGCATTGCCCGACCGCTTGCCATTCAACCGCGCCGGCCCGGTACGGGAGCCGACATAAACGCCGGTATAGCCCTTGCCGTTGGATTTCAAATCCGCGCTGATCGCCCGCGTCACCAGCACGAGACCTCGGCAATTGCCGTCGAGCGACAGCGAAGTCGACGTCGCGCCGGAATTGAAGGTGCAGGAGACGTTCACCGTCGGCGCGTTGGTGGTCACCTTGACGGTGCCGTTGCCGGCGAAACTGCCCTGGAACGAGCGCAGGAAATCTGCATCGTCGGCATGCGCGGGGCTCACGGCGGTCAGGCCGCCCGCGAGCAGAAGCAGCAGCATTGATTTCATCGAAGGTCTCCCCCGGTAGAATCGGAAATGCCTAAGCGCGGATACAGGGACTCGAACGCCTGCGGCGACCCCAGGTTCCGCCTTCAACGTGACTGTTTTTTAACGCCGCATCGGCTGGCCCAGTCGAATGCGTGGACTAGCGGTTGCGGCGGGCCCGCCGGCTTGCGACATAACGCGCATGGCACCCGCTCCCTCGATCTCCAAGGCCGCGTTCTGGATGGCGCTGTCGATCGCCTCGTTCCTGGCGATGTCGGTCGCCGGCCGCGCCACGACGGCCGAGCTCAACGTCTTCCAGGTGCTGGAATTGCGTTCGGTCATCGGCTTCCTCATCCTGCTGCCGCTGGTGATGATGAGCGGTGGCTTCGCCGCGATGCGCACCGAGCGTCCGCTCGCCCACCTTGCACGCAACGTCGTTCACTATTCCGGTCAGGCCGCCTGGCTTTACGCGCTGACGCTGATACCGCTTGCCGTGCTGATCTCGATCGAGTTCACGACGCCGATCTGGACGGCCTTGCTGGCGGTCAGCTTCCTTGGCGAGAGGCTCTCGCGGCCAAGGCTGGCGGCGATCGTTCTGGGGCTGGTCGGGGTGGTGATCATCGTGCGTCCGGGCCTCGGTTCCATGAACGTGGGACAGCTCATCGTGCTGGGCGCGGCGGTCTGCTTCGGCACCTCGGTGGTGATGGTCAAGTCGCTGACACGCACCGACAGCGTCGTCAGCATCATCTTCTGGATGCTCATCATCCAGTCCGTGCTCGGCCTGGCTCCGGCGCTCTACGAATGGCGCACCCCGTCGCTCGAGCTCTGGCCATGGATCGTGGTGATCGCCTTCACCGGCATGTCGTCGCATTTCTGCATGGCCCGCGCGCTTGCCTACGCTGACGCCACTGTCATCTCACCGATGGATTTTTTGCGCGTGCCGTTGTCAGCGTTGATCGGCTGGCTGCTCTACCACGAGCAGATCGATGCCTTCACCGCTGGCGGCGCGCTGCTGATCCTACTCGGCAATCTACTCAATCTGCAGCGCAAAGCGCCAGAACCGGCAGAGATTGCGGCGTCATAGGAAAGGTTCGTTCCTCACGGTTCGACGGCATCGGCGGGCGGCCTACTTGCCGATCACGCCGGCCTCGCCTCGACGATGCTAATGTGCTGCCCGGCCTCGATGATCTCCGTCACCTCAAACTCGGCCCTTGCCAGGAGCAGCCTGTATTCGTCGGCTGTCCGCTCCTGGCCATCCGGCGCCACCAGCATGTTGAGGTCGGCGAATTTGGCGCGCGCCCCTTCGTTTGGCGGCGCGAGCACGGCCTCGAGCACCAGCAACCTGCCGTCCGGCTGAAGAGCCTTGCGGCAGTTCCTCAGTATGGCGAGATTGGTCTCGTCGTCCCAATCATGCACGATCCATTTCAGCAGCAGCGCGTCTGCTCCCTCGGGCAGCGCGGCGAGAAAATCTCCGCCGACGATGTCGCAGCGATCGGCGACACCCTTCTCGTCCATCACCGGGCCGGCCGCCGCGACCACATGCGGCTGGTCGAATAGGATGCCGCGGCTGCCGGGACTGGCGGCGAGGACTTCGGCAAGGAGCGTGCCCCTGCCACCACCGACATCCATGATCACCGGAAAGCGCGAAAAATCATATGCCGCCAGGATGGCCGCCGCCACGCCGCGCGAGTTCGCCGCCATCGCGCGATCGAAAATCACCGACTCCTCGGGATGCTCGATCCGGTACTCCCAGACCCCCTTGCCGTGGGCGTGGCGGAACGCGTTCTTGCCGGTCCGGATGCTGTAGAGCAGATCGCTCCACGCCTGCCGGTAGTAGGGCCGGCCAACAAATGACGCCCAGGGGGCCGCCGAATGGTCGGCGTCCGAGCGCAAGGCGCCGCCGAGCGGCGTCAGCGAGAACCGTCCGTCCTCGCCTTCGTGAAAGACGCCCACCGCCGCCAGCGCGCGCAACAGGCGGTAGAGTGCGCGCGGATGTGTGTCTGTCAGGCTGGCCAGCTCAGCCGCCGAGCGCTCGCCGTCCTTGATGTGGTCGGCGATGCCCAGCATCGCCGCAACCGAGATCGCTTGCGACACCTGGTATTGGTTGACCATCCGTATCAGTTCGAAAGCGGCTGTTCGCGGATCCATGGCGCCCCTCGGATCGCCAGCAAATCACAAGGAACGGGCTCTAAACAAGCTCCACTTCGACCACGCCGGGCACGGCGCGCATCGCCGACGCGATCTGCGGCGAAATCCGGTAGCGGTTGGGCAGCTCGATCTCAACCTCGCCCTGGCCGGCATCCTTGATCAGCACGAAGCTCACCTGTCCCTCGCCCTTCACGGCGAGCTGGTTGGCGAGAATGTTGATCGGCGCCGCGTCGCGCAGGAAGATGCGCAACGCCTTCTGGATGCGGCTTGCCTCATCTTCCAGCGACTGCACCGTCTGGATTCGCAGATTGATGCCCTCCGGCCTGTCTTCGGCCGAAACAGTGATCACCACCGAGCGGCCGGGCTCCAGCATATCGCGAAATTGCGCCAGGCCTTCGGAGAACAGCACCGCCTCGTACTGTCCGGTCGTGTCGGAGAACTGCACGACGCCCATCTTGTTGCCGGTGCGGGTCTTGCGCTCCTGCTTGGTGGTGACGGTGCCGGCGAGGCGACCGGCGGCAGCACCGCGCTTGACCGCGGCCGAGAACTCCGCCCAGTTCTGCACCCGCATCTTCTGCAGCGCCGCCTTGTACTCGTCCAGCGGGTGCGCCGAGAGATAGAAGCCGACCACCTGGAATTCGCGATGCAGCCGGTCGGCCGCCAGCCAGGGTTCGGTCGCCGGCAAATTGAGCGCCTGCGACTGGGCGCCGAGCGAGGCGCCGAATATGTCGGCCTGGCCGGAGACGGCATTCTGCTGCGCCAGCGAGGCCAGCCCCATCATCCGCTCGACGCCGGCCATCATGGCAGCGCGGTCATGGCCGAAGCAGTCCAGCGCCGGCCATGATCAGGCTTTCGAAGACGCGCTTGCCGACGATCTTCGGATCGACCCTTTCGCAGAAGTCGGCCAGGCTCTTGAACGGCTTTTCGCCGCGCATGGCGACGATATGCTCGACCGCCGCGTCGCCGACGCCTTTGAGCGCGGCCAGCGAATAGAAAATCTTGTTCTGGCCGACCTCGAAGGGGCGGAAGCTCGACATCACCGACGGCGCCACCACCTCGATGCCGAGGCGCAGCGCATCCTGGCGGAAATCGGCCAGTTTGTCGGTGTTGCCCATGTCGAGCGTCATCGATGCCGCGAGGAATTCCACCGGATAGTGCGCCTTGAGGTAGGCAGTCTGGTAGGAGACGACCGCGTAGGCCGCCGCGTGCGACTTGTTGAAGCCGTAGTCGGCGAACTTCGCCAAAAGATCGAAGATGAAGTCGGCCTGCGGCTTGCCGACGCCGCGCTCGACCGCGCCCGTGACGAAGCGCTCGCGCTGCTTGTCCATCTCGGCGCGGATCTTCTTGCCCATGGCGCGGCGCAGAAGGTCGGCCTCGCCGAGCGAATAGCCGGAAAGCTCCTGCGCGATCTGCATCACCTGTTCCTGGTAGACGATGACGCCCTGCGTCTCCTTCACCAGATGGTCGATCTTGGGATGGATCGAGGCCATCTCCTCCTCGCCATGCTTTCTGGCGTTGTAGGTCGGGATGTTCTCCATCGGGCCGGGGCGGTAGAGCGCCACCAGCGCGATGATGTCCTCGATGCAGTCCGGCCGCATGCCGATCAGCGCCTTGCGCATGCCGGCGCTTTCCACCTGGAACACACCGACCACCTCGCCGCGCGACAGCATGGCGTAGGTATCGGGATCGTCGAGCGGGATCGTCGCCAGATCGATGTCGATGCCGCGACGGCGGATCAGCTTCACCGCTGTCTCCAGCACGGTCAGCGTCTTCAGGCCGAGGAAGTCGAACTTCACCAGCCCGGCCTGCTCGACATATTTCATGTTGAACTGGGTGACCGGCATGTCCGAGCGCGGATCGCGGTACATCGGCACCAGTTCCGACAAAGGCCTGTCGCCGATGACGATGCCGGCGGCATGCGTCGAGGCGTGACGATAGAGGCCTTCGAGCTTCTGCGCGGTATCGAGCAGCGTCTGGACGATCGGCTCCTTCTCCGCCTCTTCGGCGAAGCGCGGCTCGTTGGCGATGGCGTCCGCCAGCTTGACCGGATTGGCCGGATTCTGCGGCACCATCTTGGACAGCTTGTCGACCTGGCCGTAGGGCATTTGCAGCACGCGGCCGACGTCGCGCAGCACGGCGCGCGCCTGCAGCGTACCGAAGGTGATGATCTGCCCGACCTGGTCGCGGCCGTATTTCTGCTGGACGTAGCGGATCACCTCCTCGCGCCGGTCCTGGCAGAAGTCGATGTCGAAGTCAGGCATCGAGACGCGATCGGGATTGAGGAAGCGCTCGAACAGCAGCGAGAAGCGCAGCGGGTCGATGTCGGTGATGGTCGTCGAATAGGCGACCAGCGAACCGGCGCCCGAACCGCGTCCCGGCCCGACCGGAATGCCTTGCGACTTCGCCCATTTGATGAAGTCGGCAACGATCAGGAAATAGCCGGGGAATTTCATCTTCTCGATGATGCCGAGCTCGAAATCGAGCCGCTCGCGATATTGCTCGACCGTATAGCCCGGCGTCGGTCCGTGCGCGGCCAGTCGCGCCTCCAGCCCCTCGCGCGCCTGGCGGGCGAGCTCGGCCGCCTCCGCCTTCTCCGCCACATCCTTATCGGCGATATCGCCGCCGGTGAAGCGCGGCAGGATCGGGCTGCGGTTCTTCGGATAGTAGGAACAGCGCAGCGCGATCTCGACCGTGTTGTCGATCGCTTCCGGCAGGTCAGAGAACAGCTTCGCCATCTCCGCCTGGCTGCGCAGGAAATTGTCCGGCGAGAGCCGTCGGCGATTGTCGGCGGCGACCACCGAACCCTCGGCGATGGCGACCAGCGCGTCATGCGCCTCATAGTCGTCGCGCCTGGAGAAGAACGCCTCGTTGGTGGCGACCAGCGGCAGATCGTGGCTGTAGGCAAGGTCGACCGTCGATTTCTCGATCATGCGGTCGTAGCCCTGGACCCGCTCCAGCTCGACGTAGAGCCGGTCGCCGAACATCGCCTTCAGCGTCAGCAGCCGCTGCTCGGCGAGGTCGCGACGGTCCTCCTTCAGGGCGCGGCCGATCGGGCCGCGCGGACCGCCGGTCAGGCAGATCAAGCCGTCGGATTGTCCCTCGAGCATCGCGCTGGTCAGGTGCACCGGCTCGCCGGGCGGCGTTTCCAGGTAGACCCGACTGATCAGCCTGACCAGATTGGCGTAGCCGGCCTCGGTGGCGGCGATCAGCACGATCGGGTGCATCTCCGGCCCCTGGCGGCGGCGGTCGCGCTGCGCATCGCCCGCTTCGCCGGAAAAGGCGAGATCGATCTGGCAGCCGATGATCGGCTGGATGCCGTCCTTCACCGCCTTCTGCGCGAACTCCAGCGCCCCGAACAGATTGTTGGTGTCGGTGACGGCGATCGCCGGGCACTCGTCCTTGACCGCATGGCCGACGATGGCGCCGAGTTGCAGGGCACCTTCGAGCAGCGAATAGGCCGAGTGCACGCGCAGATGGATGAACGGCCGCGCCGGCGTTTCCGGACGCGCGTCCTTTACCGCTGCTTCGCGCAGCAACGGGTCGCGTGGAAGTCGTTCATCCGCCATGGGGCTCGCGTCGCTCGAAGGGACTCAACAATCGGTGCAGATGTATTGTCCGGGAGCGCGGGATGCGAGTCCAGGGATCTCCTGTGCACAGGTCAGGCGAATTCCATGATCACCGCGTCGACGGCTAGACTGTCGCCGGGCTTGGCGTTGAGCTTGGACACGGTGAGGTCGCGTTCGGCGCGCAGCACGTTCTCCATCTTCATCGCCTCGACCACGGCCAGCGTCTCGCCGGCCTTGACCTCCTGGCCCTCGGCGACTGCGATCGACACGACCAGGCCCGGCATCGGGCAAAGCAGCATCTTCGACGTGTCCGGCGGCAGCTTTTCCGGCATCAGCCTTTCGAGTTCGGCGATACGCGGCAGCATGGCCTGGGCCGTCACCGACATGCCTTTCCAGGCGATGCGCAAGCCGTTCAGCGCCGGCCGGACCTGTGCCGCGACCGCGTTGCCGCCGACCGTGCCGCGCCAGATGAGATCGCCCGGCCGCCAGTCGGACGCTACCGTCAGCGGTTTGCCGCCATCGATCGACAGATCGACTTCCATCGGGATCGAGACCATGCCTTCGAGGATGGCGGCCGAAAGGTAGTCGGCGCCGATCTTGACCACCCAGTCCCGCTTGAGGATGCCCGAATGCGGCGCCAGCCGTCCGCTCAGCCGGTCGAGCCGGTCGCGGCGCAGCAGCTCCATCGCCGTGGCGACCGCCGCCAGCACCGCCTTTTCTTCGTCGTTCGGCGTGATCGGCGCGAATCCGTGCGGATATTCCTCGGCGATGAAGCCGGTCGACAGCCGCCCCTCGCGCCAGCGCGGATGCTGCATCAGCGCCGCCAGGAACGGAATGTTGTGCTCGATGCCGTCGACGACGAAACTGTCGAGCGCCTCCGACATGGCGTCGATCGCCTCGCGCCGCGTCGGCGCCCAGGTGCAAAGCTTGGCCACCATCGGATCGTAGAACATCGAGATCTCGGAGCCCTCGGTGACCCCGGTATCGTTGCGGATGACGATATCGCCGAACGTCCCCTCCTCCGGCGGCCGGTAGCGTGTCAGCCGGCCGATGGAGGGCAGGAAATTGCGGTACGGGTCTTCGGCATAGAGGCGGCTTTCCACCGCCCAGCCGTCGAGCTTCACATCGCCCTGTTTGATCGCGAGCTTCTCGCCGCCGGCGACACGGATCATCTGCTCGACCAGGTCGATGCCGGTGACGAGTTCGGTCACCGGGTGCTCGACCTGCAATCGCGTGTTCATTTCAAGGAAATAGAAGTTTTTCTCGCTGTCGACGATGAATTCCACCGTGCCGGCGCTCTGGTAGTCGACGGCCCTGGCCAGGGCCACTGCCTGCTCGCCCATCGCCTTGCGGGTTTTGGCGTCGAGGAACGGCGACGGCGCCTCCTCGACCACCTTCTGGTTGCGGCGCTGGATCGAGCATTCGCGTTCGCCGAGATAGAGCGCGTTGCCATGCGCGTCGGCCAGCACCTGGATTTCGATATGGCGCGGATCGACGACGAACTTCTCGATGAAGACGCGGTCGTCGCCGAACGAGCTTTTCGCTTCCGAGCGCGCCCTGTCGAAGCCGTCGCGCACCTCGGCCTTGTTCCAGGCGATGCGCATGCCCTTGCCGCCGCCGCCGGCCGAGGCCTTGATCATCACCGGATAGCCGATCTCGCCGGCGATCTTCTCGGCATGGTCGGCATCCTCGATGACACCCAGCCAGCCCGGCACGGTCGAGACCTTGGCCTTGCTGGCGAATTTCTTCGATTCGATCTTGTCGCCCATCGCCCTGATCGCCTTGGGCTTCGGGCCGATGAAGACGATGCCTTCCTTCTCCAGCGCCTCGCAGAAGGCGGCGCGTTCGGAAAGAAAGCCATAGCCGGGATGCACGGCCTCCGCTCCCGTCTGCTTGCAGGCGGCAAGGATCTTGTCGGCGAGCAGATAGCTTTGCGCCGCGGGCGAAGGCCCGATATGCACGGCTTCGTCAGCCATCTCGACATGCACGGCGTCGCGATCGGCGTCCGAATAGACCGCGATGGTGGCAATCCCCATCTTGCGCGCCGTCTTGATCACACGGCAGGCGATCTCGCCGCGATTGGCGATCAGGATCTTCTTGAACATTCGGGCGTCGTTCCTCCGGCGAGAAACCAGTTCTATGGACAATCCCGCCATGGCTCAAGTGGCCGGGCGACGCCCATCCGCCCTGCCCGGATTGCGAATAGCGCGCCGAAAAACGTCGCAAGGAAGTTGGCCGCCGCCGCCGAACTCTGTAGAGTGGCGCGTGGCTCATTGCGGAGGGCTGGCGGGCATTTCGCTTCGCCGGGCAGGCTCAACAAGCCGGCCACATCAGAGATTGTCGATTGCCTTGGGAGGAACTGCCTCATGAAAACGCGCGCCGCTGTTGCTGTCGCCGCCGGAAAGCCGCTGGAGATCATGGAGGTCGACCTCGAAGGGCCGCGCGATGGCGAGGTTCTGGTCGAGATCAAGGCGACCGGCATCTGTCACACCGACGAATTCACGCTGTCGGGCGCCGATCCGGAAGGCCTGTTCCCGGCCATCCTCGGCCATGAGGGCGCCGGCGTCGTCGTTGACGTCGGCAAGGGTGTGACCTCGGTCAAGAAGGGCGACCATGTCATCCCGCTCTATACGCCGGAATGCCGGCAGTGCCCGTCCTGCCTGTCGCGCAAGACCAACCTCTGCACCGCCATCCGCGCCACGCAGGGCCAAGGCCTGATGCCGGACGGCTCGTCGCGCTTCTCGATGGGCAAGGACAAGCTGTTCCACTACATGGGCTGCTCGACCTTCTCCAACTTCACCGTGCTGCCGGAGATCGCGGTCGCCAAGGTCAATCCCGACGCCCCCTTCGACAAGATCTGCTACATCGGCTGCGGCGTCACCACCGGCATCGGCGCCGTCATCAACACGGCCAAGGTCGAGCAGGGTGCTACCGCCGTCGTCTTCGGCCTCGGCGGCATCGGCCTCAATGTCATCCAGGGCCTGAAGCTCGCAGGCGCCGACATGATCATCGGTGTCGACGTCAACAACGACAAGAAGCCTTGGGGCGAGAAGTTCGGCATGACGCATTTCGTCAATCCGAAGGAGATCGACGGCGACATCGTGCCTTACCTGGTCAACATGACCAAGCGCGGCGCCGACCAGATCGGCGGCGCCGACTACACTTTCGACTGCACCGGCAACACCAAGGTGATGCGCCAGGCGCTGGAAGCCTCGCATCGCGGCTGGGGCAAGTCGGTGATCATCGGCGTTGCTGGCGCCGGCCAGGAGATTTCGACGCGGCCGTTCCAGCTGGTCACCGGCCGCACCTGGATGGGCACCGCCTTCGGCGGCGCGCGCGGCCGCACCGACGTGCCGAAGATCGTCGACTGGTACATGGAGGGCAAGATCCAGATCGACCCGATGATCACCCATACGCTGAAGCTTCAGGACATCAACAAGGGTTTTGACCTGATGCACGAGGGCAAGTCGATCCGGAGTGTCGTGGTTTACTGAGGAAGCCGCACGCCGCCGGCCAGCCGGCCGGCGACCTCTGTGGTGAAACATGGGAGGAATGGAATGGCGGAAAAACTGCATCCGAAAATCGACAATGG
>NZ_RZOT01000156.1:0-11218 GCF_003999085.1 Mesorhizobium sp. M4A.F.Ca.ET.090.04.2.1 | reverse complement strand
AATACCGGCTGCGCAATTTCCTCGACGTGAAGGCCGAGCGCGGCCTGGCATCGGCCGCCGCCTATGCGCTGGCCAGCCAGTCGAACCTGATCCCGATCGTCCGCGGCGTTGCCGCTGACAAGCTTGAGGCGCTGTTTCGCCAGACCGGCCTTGCCCCCAAGCGGCCGGTGCCGCCGCTGCGCTTCCTGATGGCCGCTCAGGCTGTTGAAAAGTAACCCGGACCGCGGCGCTGCAGCGATCGCGGATCGGAAAAAATCGCCTTTCCCAAACTCCGAGGTTGCCTATGCGGCCCCGGAATGGCAGTGTATGTTGCGGTGCAGCAATTTTGGAAGGCCAACCGGATGGCTTCGATATTCGGCTTCAGATCCAGGGCTCCGGCCCGGGACCGGCAGACCGATCTCCAGCGCTACGATCGTCTCGCAAGGCTGCTCGATCAGATCGCCGGCGAGATCGAGGCGGAGAAGGCCGGCCTTGAGAATCGCTACCGGTCGAAAGCGGCGAACGCCGCTTTCCTGGTCGAGGCGATGGAGAACGGATCGGCGTCGACAGGCAAGTCGTCGGAAGTAAGCGAGCTGACGAAGTCGATCCTGAACTGCGAGCGGCGCATTGCCGAGCTTGCTCGCCAGAACGGCTTGATGAAGGAACTGCGTCATTCGCTCGACGCGATTGTCGACGAAAGTGAGCAGGGTTCCGATTCGCGGACCGGTTTCGTCAAGTCGGCAGGCGGACGCTGACGGCACGAAATGAAGTTTGAAGGGCACAACTTTTTGGTACGAGGCACAGGTAGGCAGTTCTAGGGCGGAGGATCGCAAGCGGCTCGCGGAGGCGGGCCATTTGATGACTTTTGGGTTGGGGCGGACAGCACAAAGGTGAGTTGGTATGAACGCAGATCCGAAGACTATCCCCATCGCCGCGGTCGATGTCATGCGGCCAGAGCCGAGTGTGGGCCTGCGGCGGCTATCCATGGCTGGCGCGTTCCTTGTAGTGGCCGCAAGCCTGGTTGCAGCCCCGCAACCATCCCATGCGCAGGAGGTGCAGAGCGCGCCTTCATTCGTCGATGATTTCAAGAGTCTCGACCGGTCGCGCTGGTATGTTTCCGACGGCTGGTCGAACGGCCCCCACCAGAACTGCACCTGGTCGAAGAGCCTGGTCGGGCTTTCCGACGGCGTGCTGACACTCGGCTTCGAGAAGCGCCAGACGAAAGACCGCGAATTCGCCTGCGGCGAGATCCAGACCAAGAAGCGCTATGGCTACGGCACCTATGAAGCGCGCATGAAGACCGATACCGGGTCCGGGCTTAATGCCGCCTTCTTTTCCTACATCGGCCCTGCCGACAAGCAACCCTGGGACGAGATCGACTTCGAGGTCCTGACCAAGGACACCTCGAAGGTCCAGGTCAACACCTACATTTCCGGCAAGCCGAAGAACGAAAAGCTTGCCGATGTCGAGGGTGGCACCGACAAGGGCTTCAACGACTACGGCTTCGTCTGGGAAAAGGACCGCCTGCGCTTCTACGTCAACGGCAAGCTGGTCCATGAAGTGACAAATCCGGAGGAATTGCCGACCCATTCGCAGAAGATATTCTTCAGCCTCTGGGGCAGCGATAAGCTGACCAACTGGATGGGGCCCTTTTCGGACCCTGGCCGCAAGGTCACCATGCAGGTGGAGCGTGTCGCGTTCACGGCGCTGGGCGAACCATGCCAGTTCAAGGAGTCGCTGGCGTGCAGCATAAGCAGCGGTGCCAACAGCAACTAGCGTATGGTTCCGAACCGAAAGCCAAGCGTGACAGAAGCGGGGACCGCTTTCGGAATCATGCTTAAACAGGAAACAGCCGTGGGGATCACGGCCAGGCAACATCTGAACCGGCCGGACCGAAGACGGCCTTGAACAGGAACAAGAACGAATGAATCTGACCGTCTTTGGAATTGGCTATGTCGGCCTCGTGCAGGCCGCGGTGCTCGCGGAAGTCGGGCACCAAGTGGTGTGCGTCGACATCGACGAGAAAAAGGTCGAGCGGCTCAACCAGGGCCTGATCCCGATCTTCGAGCCCGGGCTGGAAACCCTCGTCAAGGAGAATCACGCGGCAGGCCGCATCCGTTTCACCACGGACGCGGCCGCCGCCGTCAAGCACGGCCAGATCCAGATGATCGCGGTCGGCACGCCGCCCGGCGAGGACGGGTCGGCCGATCTCAAATACGTGCTCGCCGTCGCCGAGGCCATCGGCCGCGAAATGGAGGCGCCCAAGATCGTCGTCGGCAAGTCGACCGTGCCGGTCGGCACCTGCGAGAAGATCAAGGCCAAGATCGCCGAGACGCTGAAAGCCAGGGGTCGCGAGGATCTGGCTTTCGACGTCGCTTCCAACCCGGAATTCCTCAAGGAAGGCTCGGCCGTCGCCGACTGCATGAAGCCGGATCGCATCATCGTCGGCACCTCGAGCGAGGACACCGAGGCAGTGATGCGCGAACTCTACGCGCCGTTCAACCGCAACCACGAGAAGATGATCGTGATGGACGTGCGCAGCGCCGAGTTCACCAAATACGCCGCCAATTGCATGCTGGCTACCAAGATCAGCTTCATGAACGAAATGGCCAATCTGGCCGAGCAGCTGGGCGCCGACATCGAGGAGGTACGCAAGGGCATCGGCTCCGATCCCCGCATCGGCTACCACTTCATCTATCCCGGCCTCGGCTATGGCGGCTCGTGCTTTCCCAAGGACGTGCGCGCCCTGATCAAGACCGCCGAAGGCGTCAAGTTCGACGCCAAGCTGCTGCGCGCGGTGGAGGAACGCAACAACGAGCAGAAGTCGGTCCTGTTCGACAAGGTGCACCGCTATTTCAAGGGCAACCTCAAGGGCAAGACCTTCGCGCTCTGGGGCCTGGCCTTCAAGCCCAACACCGACGACATGCGCGAGGCGCCGTCGCGCACGCTGATGGAGGCGCTGTGGCAGGCCGGCGCCAACGTGCAGGCCTTCGATCCCGAGGCGATGCAGGAGTGCCAGGCCATCTACGGTCTGCGCGACGATCTTTTGCTCTGCGGCACGAAGGAGGCCGCGTTGCGCGGCGCCGACGCGCTCCTGATCTGCACCGAATGGAAGAGCTTCCGCGCGCCCTCCTTCGACGCACTCAAGGATGCGCTGACCACGCCGGTGATCTTCGACGGCCGCAATCTCTACGACCCCAAGGTCATCGCCCGCTACGGCATTGAATATTTTAGCATCGGTAGGCTGGCGGCGTGAGGGCAGAGCGGCACAACAAGGAGCCAGGGTCCATGAAAGTTTTGTTTGCAGGGGGCAACGGCTACACGCCACAATTCAGCGGTGGTGTTCAGTCGAGCACGCACCATCTGGTCGAGCAGTTGCGCGAAAACGGTCATGAGGCCTCGGTCCTGGCGGCGCTGTTCGGTGACGGCATGTTCGGCTTCAAGGCGCGCGCCAAGATGAAACTGCTCCGCCAGCGCGCCGTCATCGACACGTTTCCCGGTTACCCGGTGGTGCGGGCGTGGTTCCCCTGGGAGGCGGCGGGCTTCGCGGTCGATAGGCTGAAGCCCGATGTCGCGGTCGTGCAGTGCCACAAGTCGGTGCCGATCGGCAGGGAGCTGCAGGCGCTGGGCGTGCCGCTGGTCGTCTATCTGAGGAATGTCGAATTCCATGAACTGGCGGGCGACCTGCGCGAACTGCGCTCGGCGCTCTACATCGCCAATTCGGAGTTCACCGCCCGCACCTACAAGGAAAAATTCGGCATCGATTCGACGGTGATTCCGCCCACCATCAATCCCGGATCTTACAGCACGCCGACGACCCGCGAGTTCGTGACGATGATCAACCCTTACAACGAAAAGGGATTCGAATTGGCGGTCCGCATTGCCGGCGAATGCCCTGAAATTCCGTTCCTGTTCGTCGAGAGCTGGATGCTTGACGACAACCACCGGGCCGAGATCGAAAGGACCATCGCCCCGCTGGGCAACGCCACGTTGGAGAGCCGCACCAGCGATATGAAGACGGTCTACGGCCGGACGAAGATTCTGCTTGCGCCCAGCAAATGGGAAGAGGCGTGGGGCAGGGTAGCATCCGAGGCCCATTGCAGCGGCATTCCTGTCGTCGGGTCCCGGCGCGGCGGCCTGCCGGAAGCGATCGGCGCCGGCGGCGTGGTGCTTGACTACGACGCTCCGCTCGCCGACTGGGTCGCGACGGTCAGGCGATTGTGGAGCGACAAGGCCGAGTACGACAGGCTTTCGGCGGCGGCGCAGCTGTTTTCAGAGCGGCCGCAGATGAACCCCGATAAACAGTTCGCGACATTTCTGGATGTTCTCAACAACGCCAGGCGAAGCGGCCTGGAGCGTGCCGCCTAGTCGTTTTCCGCGCAAGCGAATCGCTGGCCGACCTCGAAAGATCATCTGATCGATGAAGATTTGCTTCGTAGTTGATAAGTTCCCCTCGTTATCCGAAACCTTTGTCCTCGACCAGATAGCCGGATGCCTTGAGCACGGCATGGAAGTCGGTGTCGTCTGCAACGAGACGACCTTCGGCAAGGATCGCAACATCGACGATCAGCGCTGGCAGGCGCTGCCCGGAAAGGTCGTGTGCTGGTGGGGCAGCCTCGGCCGTTATCGACCGCTGCTCAGGAAATGGTCCGGGAGGCTGTGGGACAAACTCTCGACCGCAATCGATCTCTTTCACGCGCACAAGTTGCAGAAGGCCGACGTCATCGTTGCGCATTTCGGAACCAATGGCCTGCGGGTCGCCCGCGTCATCAAGCGTGGCAGGATTTCCGCACCCCTGGTGACGATATTCCATGGCAACGATGTCGGCGGGCCGATGCATGACAAGACGCTTGCGCGCTACAGGACGGTCTTCGAAAAAGGCGTTCTCCAACTGCCGGTGAATGCCTTTTTCCGCGACGCCCTGATCGATGTCGGCGCATCGCCAGCGAAGGTCGTGGTGCACCATATGGGCGTGCGGCCTGGTGAGATCGAGTATCGGTGGCGGTCCTGGGAGCAGGACGCACTGTCATTCATCTCTGTCTGCCGCCTGACCGAGAAGAAAGGCATCGAATACGCGCTTCGCGCACTTGCAGCCCTGCCGCGCCGTGACTGGACCTATTCGGTGATCGGCGGCGGCGAACTCCTGGAAGAGCTGAAGCGGCTTGCCGCCGATCTCGGCATTGCCGACAGGGTGACTTTTCTCGGCCCGCGCCCGCATGCTGAGGTCAAGCAGCGCCTGCGCGATGCCCATGTGTTCGTGCTGCCCAGCGTCGGAGCCCGCGATGGCGATGTCGAAGGCATTCCGGTTGCCTTGATGGAGGCCATGGCCGCTGGGCTGACCGTGGTCAGCACCTATCATTCGGGGATTCCTGAACTGATCGAGGACCAGAAGACAGGGTTCCTCGCGCCCGAGCGGGACGTCGCGGCGCTAGCCGGCAAACTCACCTGGATCGCCGAGAACCCGAAGCTGTGTGAGCCGATCGCGCTCGCAGCGCGAAAGAAGATCGAGGCAGATTTCAACGCGGAGGTGCTTAACGAGCGGTTCGCGCAGATTGCATCGCAGCTTGGTGAAATGAGATCGCCCATATGAATGCCCCCCCGCCTCCTCCTCAATTTGGCCGCGTCGCCCTGCGCGGCGGGCTGGTCACGGCCGGCGCGCAAGGCTTCAAGATGGCGATACAGTTCATTTCGGTCGTCATCCTCGCCCGCCTTCTTGTGCCCGAGGATTTCGGCCTGGTAGCGTCCGTCGGACCGATCGTTGCCTTTGTCGGATTGTTGCAAAACCTTGGCCTGCAGCAGGCGCTGGTGCAGCGCAGGGACATCAGTGACAGGCAGCTCAATCAGGTTTTCTGGGTCAGCGCCCTCGTCGGACTGGGCAGTTCCGTCGTCGTTGCGGCTCTCGCGCCGGCCATTGCCGCGTTCTACGGCGATCAGCGCATGTTCGGGATCACCATGGCCTCTGCTCTGCCGCTGCTGCTTGGCAGCATTGCCGCGGTGCCGCTGGCGCTGATGAACCGCCATCTGCAGTTCGGCCAGCTGGCGATCAACGATGTCGCAACCGCCGCTGCCGGACTTCTCGCCGCCGCGATCGCGGCCTGGGCGGGAATGGGCTACTGGTCGCTGGTGTTGGGGCCGGCAGTCGCGGCAGTCGTTGCGCTCGCGGCAGCATGGCTGGTGGTGCGTTGGACGCCGTCGCGGCCGGACCTGAAAGTCGACGGCGACATATTGTCGTTCGGCGCCAATCTGACCGGCTTCAACCTCGTCAACTTTTTCTCACGCAATCTCGACAACATCCTCATCGGAAAATACTCCGGTGCAATCGAGCTCGGCTATTACGACCGCGCTTACAAGCTGCTGCTGTTTCCATTGCAGAACATCACCCAGCCGCTGACGCGCGTGATGGTGCCTCTGCTCAGCCGAATTCACGAGGACAAGGCGCGGTTTCGCGACCTTTACGTGCGAACCAACTGGATGCTGGCGGCCGTAACCATGCCTGGTATCGCGGCGCTGACGCTGACCTCGGAACAGGTGGTTGCGCTCCTTTTCGGGCCGCGCTGGACCGCCGTGGCGCCTATTTTTGCTTGGCTCGGCATCGCCAGCCTGATGCAGTCCGTCTCAAGCACCACGGGGTGGATATTCATCTGCCAGGGCAAAACCAAGACCATGTTTCATTGGGGCATCTACTCGTCGCTGACGACGGTCGCCTCCTTCATCGTCGGCCTGCATTGGGGCGCTGTCGGCGTCGCGGCCGCCTACGCGATCAGCGGCTACGTGCTGCGCGTTCCGGTGCTTGCCGTGCTGGTCCACCGTGTCGGCCCGGTAACTGCCGGCGATTTCCTGATCATGCAGGGGCTCTTCATTGTCTCGTCCCTGCTTGCCTGGCTGGCCTATCTGGAGCTGCCGGCGTCGCTCACTGGTCAATCAGACCTTCTCGCCGTGGCCCTGGCGCTTTGCCTCAACTACGGGCTTGCCCTCATCCTGATGCTGATCTTTCCCCAATCGCGCGGCATGCTTTCCGCCACCCTTCCCAACATCGCGCGCAACATCCGCTGAAGCGCCCGGAACAAGTGGCTTCAGCAAGTCTGTGGCCGACATTGCCGAAGCATGCTCTTCAAGCACGGCCTGCAGGCTGGTGCGGCGATACTGGTCGAGGTTGCCGGCAAACCTGCCGAGCTTTTCGGCTGCCTCCTGCGGCGTCACTGTGTCGATGTCGAGCAACAGATCGGCGACACCGACGCGCTTGGCGACTTCCTTGGTCTTGAATTCATAGGCGATCGGCAGCACCGGCGTGCCGACGCAAAGCGACATGATCATCATGTGCATACGCGTCGCGACGACGAAGTCGAAGCCTTTCACCAGCGCCATCAACTGGTCCGGAGTGTGGAACGAAGCGTCCACGCTGACATACTTGGCGATCTCCGGATCAAGCTCGGCTACGATTGCGCGCGCCGTCTTGGAATCGTCATGCGCGTATTCCGGCACGCCCTGGCAGGTGGAGACGAAGGTCACTTCCTTGGCGTGATCCCTGACGAGGATGGTTGCGATTTCGCGCACCGAATCGAGATAGCGGCGCATGCCGTCTTCACCGTCATTGACATAGTTCCAGTGGCGGACGGAGATGGCGACGCGGCCCGTTTCCACCGGCGGTTGGGCGGAAGCCAGCCGTTTCCCGATCCTGTCTGTATCGGCGAGCGCAAAGACGGCATCGGCCACGACGTGGCACTTGCCGGGCTCCTTCACCATATCCAGTATGTGGTTTCTGGAGCGCTCGTCGCGAAGCAGGATGAGCGGGCTCCGGTCGAGGATCGGGGTCAGTTCCTGCCGATTGTAACTTTTGTTGAACGGACCGAGGGATTGCGTGAAGAACACGGGATCCTTGCCGAGGATCGCATCGACGCGGAATTGGTTCAGTCGCCTTTCGAGATTGTAGTTCTCGACCAGATAGGTGCCGCCTGTCGTGACCACGAGATCGGCGCTCCGATAGATATCGAGGCTGCGGCGGGCCCTTTCGCCGAACAAGATGCGGCTAATGAAGCCTTCGGAGCCGAAACGCTGCAAAACCTGAAGGACGAGCCGGTTATAAAGCGGTTTTAGCCGGTGTTTCACCCCGTTGCCGTAGCTGTAGCGGAACATGGTTTCCGACAGCAGCTTGTGAAATTCGAGATCCGGGTAATCCTTCTTCGGGTAGAGTTTTGCGGCGACTTCGGGCTGGCTGTCGAAGACGAAGAACCGCGGTTCGTCGCCGACAACTGCCTTGAGGATATGGCGGATCGCCAGCAGAATTGCTGCATCCCCGGTATTCAGGCAGACTGTGTTCTCAACGACGATATTCATCGTATCACCCCATTCGTGAGTTGGTTCTACGGTCAGGCAGCGGGATCTGGTCGGCATCCGCGCTAGCCGTCCAAGCGCGGCATAGGGCCAACGGTTGGCTGGCGCTCGAGCAAGGCCAAGATTAACGCATGTTTTTTGCAGCGCAACAAAAATGCTCGCTTTCCTTGCTACGCTGCACCAAAAATGTTGCGATGCAGCAAGAGCTGTACTAACTTCGCCGTGGGTGGGCCAACAGCGGTCAAGTTTCATGCTGCATGTCTTGTACCTTGTGCATGACATATCCGACCCGGCGGTTCGCCGGCGGATCACAATGCTCAGGGCAGGCGGGGCCAAGGTGACGCTGGCGGGTTTCCGCCGCACCACCAGCCCGGTTGCCGACATCGAAGGATTGCGCCCGATCGATCTCGGCGCGACGCGCGACGGCCGATTCGGCCAGCGCCTGGCGGCGGTCGCCAAAGCGGCGTTCGGGATCGGCCCCAAGCTAGCGGCGATGCCGAGGCCCGACCTCATCATCGCGCGCAACCTCGAAATGCTGGCGCTTGCCCGCCGCGCCAAGGCCGCGCTCGGGGCCGGGGTCCCGGTTGTCTATGAATGTCTCGACATCCACCGCCTGGTGCTGCGCGACGATCTGGTCGGCAGGGCGCTGCGTGGTGCGGAACGTTATCTCGCCCGCGACGTTAAGCTCCTCGTGACCTCGTCGCCGGCCTTCATCGCCAATTACTTCAAGCCGTTTGGGCAGGTCGCGGCACCTGTCGAACTGGTCGAGAACAAGTATTTCGACACCACGACAGTGACGTCGGATGAGCGATTGAAGACCGAGAATCCCGCAGCGCCCCCTTGGCGTATCGGCTGGTTCGGCGCACTCCGCTGCCGCCGCTCGCTGGAGATGCTGGCCGAGTTCACCCGCCGCCTCAACGGGCGTTTCGAAGTCGTCCTGCGCGGTCGTCCGGCCCTCTCAGAATTTCCCGATTTCCACGCTTTTGTCGAGGCCGAGCCCTGGCTGTCCTTTCGCGGACCCTATCGCAACCCGGAGGACATGGCTGCGATCTACGGCGATGTGCATTTTTCCTGGGCGATCGATTTCTTCGAGGCAGGGCAGAACTCCGAATGGCTGCTGCCCAACCGCCTCTATGAGGGCTGCCGCTTCGGCGCGGTGCCGATCTCGATGGGCAACACCGAAACCGGCCGCTTCCTCAACCAGCAGGACATAGGCGTCGTCCTCTCCGAGGCGACGCCCGAAACGCTCGAAACCGAGCTCGGGCGGATGGAGCAGGAGCGCTTCGGCAAGCTCAAGGCGCGCGTGCTGGCCCGCAACCCGCGGACCTGGAGCTACGACCGCAACGACTGCCGGGCCTTGGTCGACAAGCTGCGTGGCCTTGTGGCGGCGCCGGAGTCCTTCGTGGCCGAAGCGCTGGCATAGTATGGACGGAACCGGATGACGCCAACCGCAAGCCTGATCGTGATTCCGTGCCTGAACGAGGCCGCGCATATCGGCGCGCTGCTCGAACAGCTGCGGCCCGCCGCGCAGAGGCTCGGCGCCCGCATCATCGTCGCCGACGGCGGCAGTGCCGACGGCACGCCGGCAATTGTCGAGGCCATCGCCGCGAAGGATCCCCGCGTCGTCCTGCTGCACAACCCCAAGCGCATCCAGAGCGCCGCGCTCAACCTTGCGGTCGCCGGGTTCGGCGACAGTGCCGATTATCTCATCCGCATCGACGCCCATGGCGGCTATCCAGACGACTATTGCGACCGGCTGGTCGAGGAGGCGTTGGCCACCGGGGCCGATTCGGTCGTCGTCTCCATGCTGACCAGCGGCACCGGCGCGGTGCAGCAGGCGGTGGCGGCAGCGCAGAATTCCAAGCTCGGTACCGGTGGCTCCAAGCACCGGCACCTTTCGGCGGGCGAATGGGTCGACCATGGCCACCACGCGTTGATGCGCATCTCGGCCTTCAAGGCGGTGGGCGGCTATGACGAGACGTTCAGCCACAATGAGGATGCCGAGCTCGACTACCGGCTGCGCCAGGCCGGCTACCGCATCTGGATGAGCGGCAGGACGCAGATGGTCTACTATCCGCGCTCCTCCCTGAAGAGCCTCTATTTCCAGTATCTCGGCTATGGCCGCGGCCGCGCCAGGAACGTGCTCAAGCACCGCATGGTGCCCAAAGTCCGGCAGGTGATCCCGTTGCTGGTCTTCCCGGTCGTCCTGCTTGCCGCCTTCTCCTTCGTCCACTGGCTGGCGGCGGTGCCGTTCCTGGTGTGGGCGGCGGTCTGCCTCGGTTATGGTATCGCAGCCGCCATCGGTCAGCGTAATGCTGGCCTTACGCTTGTGGGCGTGTCGGCAATGGTCATGCATTTCGGCTGGTCCGTCGGATTCTGGCTGCAGCTCCTCGGTCGCCGATCGCAGCGCGGGGTGGCGTGATGGCCGCCAAGACCCGCTCCATCGACATCTGCGTCTGCACGTTCAGGCGGCCCGAGCTTGCCGACACGCTGCGCTCCATCGCCGCCATGGACAGGCCCGCCGGCTTCGAGATCGGCGTGGTTGTCGCCGACAATGACGATCAGCCAAGCGCCCAGGCGCTGGTCAAGGCGCTGGCGCAGGAGTTGAAGCTGCCGATCCGCTACCGCCACGCGCCGGCGCGCAACATCTCGATCGCGCGCAATGCCTGCCTCGATGCCAGCGTGTCGGATCTTGTCGCCTTCATCGACGATGACGAGACCGCATCGGTCCGCTGGCTGGCCGAACTTGTCGCCACGGCCGAGGCGAGCGGCGCCACCGCCGTGCTGGGGCCGGTGCGGGCGCATTACGGACAGGATGCGCCGGCCTGGATGCGCAAAGGCGATTTTCATTCGACCTTGCCGGTCTGGGTGCGCGGCGAGATCCGTACCGGCTACACCTGCAATGTAC
>NZ_RZOT01000155.1:0-11235 GCF_003999085.1 Mesorhizobium sp. M4A.F.Ca.ET.090.04.2.1 | reverse complement strand
CAACCTATCTCGGCGTGCTGATCGGCCTTGCCTGGCAGGTAGCGCTGATCTTTGCCGCCGTCTGGCTCGCCGTCGCCTTCCTGTTCCGCTACTCCTCGCTCGCAGCGCTCACGGCAGCGGTGGCGGTGCCGATCGCGCTCTACTTCCTCAGCACACCCGCTATTGCCGGCCTGTTCGTGGCGATGAGCCTGATCGTCATCGTCAAGCACCGCGCCAACATCTCGCGGCTTATCGCCGGCACCGAGGGCAAGATCGGGGCCAAGGGATGAGCAAGCCCGCCGCCGGCCCGCGCCTCAGCGACCGGCAGCGGCTGAGCTGGCTTCGCCTGATCCGCACGCCGAATGTCGGTCCTGCCTCGTTCCGCGAACTGATCAACCGCTTTGGCTCCGCCGAGGCCGCGCTCGAAATGCTGCCCGAGTTGATGATCTCCGGCGGCGCCAGCCGCATCCTCCGCATTCCCACTGTGGCCGAGGCCGAGGCGGAGCTGGACGCGGCAAGGCGGGCCGGCGGCCGTTTCGTCGGCATCGGCGAGGCCGACTATCCGCTTCTGCTGAAGGCCATGGATAATCCGCCGCCCCTGCTTGCGGTGAAGGGCGAGGGCGCGGTTTTCCGTCTGCCGGCGGTCGCCGTCGTCGGCGCCCGCAACGCCTCGCTCGCCGGCGTCAAGATGGCGCGGATGCTGGCGGCGGACCTTGGCCGCGACGGCTACGCGATCGTCTCCGGCCTGGCGCGCGGCATCGATACGGCAGCGCACCAAGGCAGCCTCTCTACCGGCACTATTGGCGTGCTGGCCGGCGGGCTCGACATGCCCTACCCGCCCGAGAATGCCGCGCTCTGCATCGAGATCGCCGAGCGTGGCGGCGCCGTCGTCTCGGAAATGCCGTTCGGCTGGCAGCCGCGCGCGCAGGATTTTCCGCGCCGCAACCGGCTCGTCGCCGGCATGGCGCTGGGGCTGGTGGTGGTCGAAGCGGCGCAACGTTCGGGCTCGCTGATCAGCGCCAGGCTGGCTGGCGAGATGGGCCGCCTGGTTTTCGCCGTACCTGGTTCGCCGCTCGATCCGCGCGCGGCCGGCTCGAACGGCCTGCTGAAGGACGGCGCGACGCTGGTGACCGAAGCCGCAGATGTTTCCAGCGCCATCGCGCCGCTGGCAGGGGCGCGTGTTTCAAGAATAGCACCGCTGGCCGAGCCGCCGGATCTCTCGGCAATGCCGCCGCCACGCGAGGATGATCGCGCGGGCGTGCTCGAGGCGCTCGGCCCGACGCCGGTGGCGGTCGATGAGGTGATCCGTCACACTGGTCTCAGCGCCGCCCAGGTCTCGATGGTGCTGTTGGAGCTCGATCTCGCGGGACGGCTGGAGCGCCACGCCGGCGGCAATGTCTCTCTGGTTTCCTGATGGTTCCACCCGGCGCCGTGGCACTGACGATCGAGTGCTTCCGTTTGGAAATCACCGCATGCGCTATCTGAACGCGCACAGGCTCGTAACCAATCTGCCCGTCGTGGAGAACTATTTCGCCAGGCGCGCGGCGCCTCGGTCGGGCATGCGGATTTTCTTCCAGGACGAACACAATCTGGTGCTTCCTGGCGGGCGTGACGTTCCACCCTCAAGCGCTCCGGGCGTCGTGCCATCCATCTTCGGAGGCGACGAGACGTATCTCGTCCGGATCGCAAACGAAAAGCAGTACCGCACGGCGGACGTCGTGCTCGAATACAATGTGCCGAACATCGTCAACATCAAATCCAGCGGCCGGTTTCCGAGGCGCTTCAGCGAGCGGATCGTCTACTGCCCTCCGATCCCCTTCGACTATTCAAATGCAGGCGGCCGGTCGATCGACGTCCTGACCAACATCATCAACACCAGGGAGCCGAGGCGCGCCTCCCTGATCGAAAGACTGGAGGCTTTTGCGGGCTACAGGAATGTCCAGGGCGTCTACGACCTGCCCGGGCTGCGGTCGCTGTACCAAAGCGCTAAAATCATCGTCAACCCGCACCAGACCTGGCATCACCACTCGATCGAGGAGTTCAGGGTCCTGCCGGCGCTTTCGCAAGGCTGTCTCGTCGTCAGCGAGGACGTGCCGCTGCGAACACACATCCCCTATCATGAATATGTGATCTGGTGCCGGTACGAGGACATTCCCGACGTCGTCGCCGAGACGCTGCGGAACTACGGCCGCCTTTTCGAGAAGATCCACGGCCCCGCCGGCGGGCTTGCGGAATTGCTGGCGTCGATGCTGGCCGAGTTCGAACGGTCGATGGACAGGGTGATTGCCGCCGACGCGGCCAGGTCCGGTGCCTCGAGATTACTGTCGGCCATTCGGCGCCGTCTGGGCTAGCGGAATAGATATTTCGACACTTCCGGATTGCCGCGGCGCCACATCACATTGTCCAGGAAGTAGTGATGGACGTTGATGAAGATCAGCACGATGAAGAAGAACAGCGACGAGCCGAGAACTTGCCTGTCATAAGGGATCATAGCCGTCAGCACGAACGGGATCAGCCAGAAGCCGAGATAGCCGAGCGCGCCGCCACCGACGATAAATCCCAGGACACGAAGCCTGTAGAGGGGGCCGAGAAAGGACAGGATCTTCGGTTGCGGATCGCTCGCGGCATCCAGACCGTCGCGCTCGACATTGGTCTGATAGCGCCAGACCACCGCCAGGTACTGGAGCGAGTGGAGCGCGGGCACCACAAGCAGCCAGAGCGGGTTTATCCTTGCGATCAGGATCCAGAGGTAGAGTGATGCGACATAGGCCACGATGCCGTTGTACGGCAGGCCGCCGCCGTTCTTTCGCCAACGGTTGACCAGCATCATGACCGTAGCCGCGGTGGATGCTACGGCTACCAGCAGGGCAATGTCGGTGATCCACGACGGGGCCGCGAATGTGTAATATTCCAGCCCATAGTATTTGCCCGCGGTGACCGCCGTATTCGTCTGCAGCCAGGCCAGGATCCAGACGGCATAGCTGTTGACCAGCAGCACCTTCTTGTCCCGATCGTCGAAGAATTTGCGCTTGAGCACGGCATCCACCATCAGCATGCCGTAGCCCTGCTTGACGTAGTGCCAGCCGACGAAGAAGAACATGGCGTTGGTCGCATATCCCAGCAGCCGCGTGTTTGCCGTCGCCGCGCCATAGGCAAAGAAGGCGCTCATGATCAGGGGAACGGCGATGCCGGCGAAGATGTAGCGGATCTGCAGGCCCTTGTCGTATCCGTCGCCGCTCACCTTGCGTCCGAAATTGCGGTAGAAAATCTGATATGAGTGGGCGAAGTGGGGATAGTTTACCAGATACGCCACAAAGACCATCGTAGCGGCAACGAGGCCTTCGTACTCGAGCGGCACAAGAAACAGAACCGGCAAGATGAGAAACGCGCTACCGCCGAGCATGAGGAAGTCGGCGACTGGGCCGAATAGATATTTCTGGGGTTTCGCCGCCGCGGGGGCCAGGGTGTCGGCCGAAAGGTGAAGTGCCATGTATCGCCTCCCTTGCGAATGCCGACTCTAGCTGCCGCCCAGTCTGGCGACAAGGTTGGCACTGCCGGTCTACGCCCGCTTTGTGGATATCGAAGGCATCACGAAACGCGTTTCGGCGACTGCAACTCGCGCCCCATCCTGGCAGCCTGAAAGATCGTCATCAAAACCAGTATCGGCTCGCCATCGGTCGGATTGATCATCAGGGCGACGCGGCCAAGTTCGTCGCTCATGGCACAGTTCCAGTCCTTGACCGCGATCACCTTTTTCTCGGACAATTTATTGCCCCTCCCCTTGGACGCCTCTGCCCGGCCCACTCGATCGATCCAACGGAAAGCTTGGCCCCGGGCCGATCTAAATACAAGCAATCGCTAATATTGTTATAGCTAGCCGACTAACAGATGGGCTTCAGGAGGGCCGTTTAATCTATATGATCCAATAGTTTGGTCGTCGCGGCGTCACGACGGTGTTCGGAATTGGCTCGATCGATGCCTTCCACGGTGATGGCGAACATCCCGTTTTCGATCCTGGCTATCCAGCCCTTTGCCTTCAGATACCAGAGATGAAAATCCAGATGTTCTCGCGGACAGCCTGACAAGCGCTCGAGTTCGTCATCGCCAATGCCGGGATTGTTGACGTCCTGGCGCCGCTTTACATAGAGAAGCGTCAGCAGTTTGGCCTGGATGACGACATCCCGCTCAAGACCTTTGGTGTTGCTGGCCTCCTCGGTAAGCTCACGGCGAAGGCCCAGATTGTCCCTGTACTGGATGTCGTACTGCGCGCGCTTGACCGGATCCTTCAGCGTATTGTGGGCTTCCACGATCTCGCTGAAGCGTGAATCATCTCCGGTATCCCGATTGTCGGGATGATAGCGCATGGCAAAATAACGAAATATCCGTTCAATCGTTTCCGAGTTGGCGTTCGGGCTGATTTCCAGAAGTTCGTAGTAGTCAGTGAACATTGGTGGTGCTGCCTCGAATCTACACCACTCCCCCATAGGCAGCTTCGCGCAACTGGTACCCACATGCAAGCAGGCTTCCCGAGAGGGAGTGCCTGGCGATCCGAGCGAAGTGGGCAGCATGCCGGGCGAAGCTGCGAATCTCCGCCGTCGCCACGACCGTGGACACCACCACGGATGACGGCGAGATCGTCCGCAATGCCATCACCAGTCGGCAACCCCAATTCCCCGCGCCGTGCAAATGGTTCTGGCGCGGTCACCGGCTTTGTCAAACGAACGCTAATATACGATATAGCCTGCCGCCCAGCTGCCATGTTAGATCTAGGCGGACAATGAAAGTCCTGTTGATCGCGCTAGCCGTCGCTCACAACTGGTACACCGGCTATCATGATCCGGTTACCGGCTATGAATGCTGCGAGGACAAGAAGGACTGCGGGGTCATCAGCTCGCGCTATGTCGAGCCGCTGCCTGGTGGCGGTTTCAATGTCCGCACGGGGTCCAAGACCCGATACTTCATTCCCAAGAACCGCGTCATAGAGAGCGAAGACAGCCAGCATCACATCTGCTTGTCCCCGCCGTTTTCCTATATTCGCTGCTTCTTTGCGCCCCGCACGGAGGCGAGCCGATAGACACTCGCTGCATTTCGCGAGGCCCATTTCGGAGTTGACCGGCGCCCATTGGGCGGGGGGCTTTGGGGCAAGGCGCCGGCCAGTCAGCCGCGCAAAGCAGTGCGCCTAATCTTAAGGGCGTCGATCATTTCGTCAGCCCACCCCGGCGCCGCCGCCGTTCTTGGGGATGAAGGTCTCACTCGGCCTTTAGTACCTGGTGTCTGGTCAACCAGTCACGAATGATCAATCGGACGGCTTCAGGTCGGGAAACCTCATGTTCGGCAACAAACTGATCGACGCCCGCGAGCATGTCCGGTTGAAGGCGGACCATGATCGGCACGCCCTTTCCGGTTGGGACCGGTCCCCGCCGTTTCTTTGATATCACGGTTTCGTGCTTTGGCATAAAAACTCTGATATCAGAATTTCGGTTCTTGCGAAAGCGCTAGAGCCTCACACAAACCGAATTGGAGAAGATCCGATGCCGAACAACTATGTTCGGGCAGCCGCCCAAGGTGCATGACATCCAACAACATTGTGAAGTTTGGCCCGCTGCCTCGGCGGCGGGCCATTTTGTTAGGCTCCTGTTAGGAGAACCGCCCTCGCCCGTTCCAGGTGAGAAACGATATCACATTGCATTCATTGAAAAATTTGGTGAGCGCGATGGGATTCGAACCCATGACCTACTGATTAAAAGTCAGTTGCTCTACCGGCTGAGCTACGCGCTCCCGCGGGCTCGAATAAGGCCGCCCTCGAAATTGCGCGGAACATAGGGAGAGTGCCTCGACGGGTCAACCGGAAAAACATGGCCTCCAGGCTGGATTTTCGCTGTGTTCGGCGCGGCATTGTGGCCATGCGGGCATGCGCGGCATAGCGCATGAGAGGGCGAAGGGCTTGCCTCCGTAAAACGCCACCACCGTCAAGGCGCATTCTGCAATCTGAACGGGAACCTGGGAACAATTGCCTATGTCGCCCGTTTTTTCGGACACAAGGGACGTCAACAACCCTTCGAGGAGAAGAGCGATGAACAGGATCGCATCCAGCCTGCTGGCGGCCGCGCTGTCGGCGTCTTTCGTGGCGGCGGACATTGTGCCAGTCAATGCCCAGCCAAATTATGTACCGCTGGGCCAGGGGCTGTCTTCGGACGTCCAGACCGTGCAGTACCGGGACTGGAGGAGACACCGCGCGCTCAATCGCGAATTCTCGCGCCGGGACGGTGTCGTGTACTGGAATGGCCATCGCGGTTATCGCGAATATCGTCGCGGCTATCGCCGTCACGGCGACTTCTGGTTCCCGCTGGCGGCCTTCGCCACGGGCGCGTTGATTACCGGTGCCATCATCAACAACCAGAACCGTGTCTATCGCGGTGGCGATGCCCATGTCCAATGGTGCTACGACCGCTACCGCTCCTACCGCGCCTGGGACAACACGTTCCAGCCGTACAACGGCCCGCGTCAGCAGTGCTATTCGCCCTACTGACCTGATCATCGGAACACGGGAGGCTGCGGAGGCCCGTGCCGGCAACGGCACGGGCCTTTCGCGACATCCCGGTCAAGGAAGCGATCCGCGGATCAACTGGCCCAGCCGATGGTCTTGAAGATCAGATACAGGCCTCCGCCTTCACCGCGTGGGGAGCGGTAAGCGCCGAGTGCATCGCAGATGCGAACCATTGCCCCGCTCAGCCCCCAGCCGAGCGCCTCCAGGTCATTGTTCGTGTCGAGCACATAGGCCTGAGCCAGCTCATCAATGCCTTTTTCCTCGCCGAAGGACCGAACCCGCTTGGCGTCTTCGAGGAGTTCGCCAGGCAGGTTTGAATTTGCCCAGGCCCACAGCCAGTTGTCAGCTTTGGCGCTCGTACTGCCCGCAATCTGGATCTCGGCGACGACCTTGATAACGCCTTGCTCCGAGAACAGGAGCTTTCGTGCCTTCAGATCGTAGTCGTAGCGCGGCCAGCTGCCGAGGCGGAAATCCTTCTGCAGGCGGTCGTTCTTGGCTTTCAGCTGATCGAAAGCCTCTTCGCGCCAGCCAGTATACCAATCTGGATTCATTCACCCCTCACCCAGCCGATCTCGCTGCCGATTTATGGCACGCTCAGCGTCCTGCGCACAGCGTCACGCCAGCCCGCCAGCTTGGCGGTGCGGGCCGCAGTGTCCATCTCCGGCTTGAAGCGGCGGTCGAGCGCCCAGGTCTTGGCGAACTCCTTTGCCTTCGGCCACACACCCGCCTTCGAGCCGGCAAGCCAGGCAGCACCGAGCGCCGTCGTTTCCAGGATGGTCGGTCGGTCGACCGGCGCATCGAGGATGTCGGCCAGCCGCTGCATCGTCCAGTCGGAAGCCACCATGCCGCCGTCGACCCGCAGCACGGTCTTGGCGGAAGCCCCCTTCCAGTCCTTGCGCATGGCGTCGAGCAGGTCGCAGGTCTGGTAGGCGACGGATTCCAATGCCGCGCGGGCAAACTCCGCCGGGCCTGAGTTGCGGGTCAGGCCGAAGATCGCGCCGCGCGCCTCGGCGTCCCAATGCGGCGCGCCGAGGCCGACGAAGGCCGGCACCAGATACACATTCTGCGCCGGATCGGCGGCTGCCGCGAGCGCGCCGCTCTGCTCGGCCTTGCCGATCACCTTGATGCCGTCGCGCAGCCATTGCACGGCGGCGCCGGCGATGAAGATCGAGCCTTCCAGCGCATAGGTGGTCTTGCCGTTCAGCCGGTAGGCGATTGTGGTGAGCAGCCGGTTCTTCGAGCGCACCAGATCGGCGCCGGTGTTGAGCAGCGCGAAGCAGCCGGTGCCGTAGGTCGACTTCATCATGCCCGGCTCGAAACAGGCCTGGCCGATGGTCGCGGCGTGCTGGTCGCCGGCGACGCCGAGGATTTTTATCTCGGCGCCGAACAGGCCCTTCTCGGTGACTCCATAGTCATCGGCGCAGTCTTTCACTTGCGGCAGCATGGCGGCCGGGATGCGCAGGATCGACAGCAGCTCGTCGTCCCAGACATTCTTCTCGATGTTGTAGACCAGCGTGCGCGAGGCGTTGGTGGCGTCGGTGGCGTGCACCTTGCCGCCCGTGAGCCGCCAGATCAGGAAACTGTCGATGGTGCCGGCGAGCAGCTCGCCCTTTTCGGCGCGCTTCCTGGCGCCTTTCACCTTGTCCAGCATCCAGGCGATCTTGGTGCCGGAGAAATAGGGATCGAGCAGCAGGCCGGTTTTCTTGGTGAATGTCTTTTCCAGCCCCTGCTTCTTCAATTTCTGGCAGAGCGGCGCGGTCCGGCGATCCTGCCAGACGATGGCGTTGTGAATCGGCTTGCCGGTCGCCTTGTCCCAGATGACGACGGTCTCGCGCTGGTTGGTGATGCCGATCGCCGCCACGTCCGAAGCGTTGCGGCTGGCAGCCTTCAGCGCGGCCTTCACGGTCGCCACCACGCTTGCCCAGATCTCCTGCGGATCGTGCTCGACCCAGCCCGAGGCTGGATAATACTGGTTGAATTCCTGCTGGCCGGCGCCGGCTACCTTCATCTGGTCGTCGAACAGGATAGCCCTGCTCGATGTCGTCCCCTGGTCGATGGCAAGCACAAAGCCGCTCATTTCCGCTCCTCCGCTCTTCATGCAACAGGGGAGACGGCAAAAGCCGCCTCCCCCGCAGGATCCATGCGGGCGCTGACGCCCGCATCAGGCAGTCTTACTTCTGCCAGCTCTTCACGAGCTCGTCGTAGTTGATGGTGATCGGCTTTTCCTTCTCGTTCTCGATCTTGAGCTGAGGCGCGAGATTGCCCTTCTTGACCGCGTCCGCGTTCCAGTAGGCGAGGTCATGCTCTTCGGCCATCTTCGGGCCGATATCGCCCTGGACGCCCGACTTCTCGATGCGGCTCATGACCTTTTCCTGCTCGGCGCAGAGCGAGTCCATCGCTTCCTGCGCGGTCTTGGCGCCGGACGAGGCATCGCCGATCGCCTGCCACCAGAGCTGAGCCAGCTTCGGATAGTCAGGCACGTTGGTGCCGGTCGGCGACCACTGGATGCGAGCCGGCGAGCGGTAGAACTCGATCAGGCCGCCGAGCTTCGGAGCACGCTCGGTGAAGCTCTTGTCGTGGATCGTGCTCTCGCGGATGAAGGTCAGGCCGACATGGCTCTTCTTCACGTCGACGGTCTTCGAAGTGACGAACTGCGCGTAGAGCCAGGCGGCCTTGGCGCGGTCGGTCGGCGTCGACTTCATCAGCGTCCAGGAACCCACGTCCTGATAGCCGAGCTTCATGCCGTCCTTCCAGTAGACGCCGTGCGGCGACGGCGCCATGCGCCACTTAGGCGTGCCGTCGTCGTTCATCACCGCCTTGGCGCCGGCGTCGACCATCGAAGCAGTGAAGGCGGTGTACCAGAAGATCTGCTGGGCGACCGCACCCTGCGCCGGCACCGGGCCGGATTCGGAGAAGGTCATGCCCTGCGCTTCGGCCGGAGCGTAAGCCTTCAGCCAGTCGAGATACTTCTGGATCGAATACACCGAGGCCGGGCCGTTGGTGTCGCCGCCGCGCGCCGTGCAGGAGCCGACAGGACGCGAGTTCTCGTCGACCTTGATGCCCCATTCGTCGACCGGCAGGCCGTTCGGGATACCCTTGTCGCCATTGCCGGCCATGGACAGCCAGGCATCGGTGAACCGCCAGCCGAGCGACGGGTCCTTCTTGCCGTAGTCCATGTGGCCATAGACCTTCTTGCCGTCGATCTCGCGGCCGGTGAAGAACTCGGCGATGTCCTCATAGGCCGACCAGTTGACCGGCACGCCGAGGTCGTAGCCGTACTTGGCCTTGAAGTCGGCCTTGTTCTTCTCGTCGTTGAACCAGTCGTAGCGGAACCAGTAGAGGTTGGCGAACTGCTGGTCGGGAAGCTGGTAGAGTTTCTTGTCCGGCGCCGTGGTGAAGGAGGTGCCGATGAAGTCCTTGAGGTCGAGGTTCGGATTGGTGACGTCCTTGCCGTCGCCCGCCATCCAGTCGGTCAGGTTGCGCACCTGCTGGTAGCGCCAGTGCGTGCCGATGAGGTCGGAGTCGTTGACCCAGCCGTCATAGAGGTTCTGGCCGGTCTGCATCTGGGTCTGGATCTTCTCGACGACGTCGCCTTCCTGGATCGTGTCGTGCGTGACCTTGATGCCGGTGATGGCGGAGAAGGCCGGCGCCAGCACCTGCGATTCATAGGAATGGGTGGCGATGGTTTCCGAGACGACCTTGATCTCCATGCCGGCAAACGGCTTGGCGGCGTCAATAAACCACTGCATCTCCTTTTCCTGGTCGGCGCGCGAAAGCGTCGACAGCGGGCCTATCTCCTTGTCCAGAAAGGCCTTCGCCTCATCCATCCCGGCGTAGGCATTGCCTGCCCCGAGCAATAGGACAAGGGCGGTCGTTGATGTTAAAAATTGCCGTCGCATGTGTTTCCTCCAGTTTTGGTTTCAAGTGCGATCTGGAGCGGTCGCCGGCACGCGGCCGCTCCAACAGTTTCCCCCTCTATACGTAGCGGAACACGCCGATGGCGTAGACTACGGAGAGAGCGAGAGCCCACCACAGGTTGGGTCCAACCAGACCCAGCCAAGCGAGATGGATGAAGGCGCTGCCGAGCAGCGACAGGAAGAGACGGTCGCCGCGCGTCGTCTCGAAGCGGAGCACGCCGACGCGCGGATTGCCGCCCGGCGAGGCATATTCCCAGGCCGCCATGCCGCAAAGCAGCAGGAAGACGGTGCCGAAGAAAGCCGCCGTCGGCCAGGTCCACGCCATCCAGGAGAGGTCGAGGTTCATGGTCATACCCTCCCCAGGGCAAAGCCCTTGGCGATGTAGTTGCGGACAAACCAGATGACGAGCGCGCCGGGGATCAGCGTCAGCACGCCGGCGGCGGCGAGCAGTCCCCAGTCCATGCCGGCGGCCGAGACGGTGCGGGTCATGGTGGCGGCGATCGGCTTGGCGTCCGTGGTGGTCAGCGTGCGCGCGATCAACAATTCCACCCATGAGAACATGAAGCAGAAGAAGCAGGCGACGCCGATGCCGCTGGCGATCAGCGGCATGAATATCTTCACGAAGAAGCGTGGGAACGAATAGCCGTCGATATAGGCCGTCTCGTCGATCTCCTTCGGCACACCGGACATAAAGCCTTCGAGGATCCACACCGCCAGCGGCACGTTGAACAGGCAGTGCGCCAGCGCCACCGCGATATGGGTGTCGATCAGGCCGAAGGCGGAATAGCTGTC
>NZ_RZOT01000154.1:0-11241 GCF_003999085.1 Mesorhizobium sp. M4A.F.Ca.ET.090.04.2.1 | reverse complement strand
GTGTTAGTTCTGAGCCACCCCGGCTTCGGCTTCCACCTTCAGCCACAGCGCCTTTTCGCCGAGCGTGCGCACCAGGCCGGCATGCGCGGCGCGCTCGGCCTCGGTGAGGCGCGGCGGGAGCGCAATCGGCCGCGCGCCGATGGAGATGTCGATGTCGGCCACCTCGCCGGCGCCGTTCATCTGCACCGCCACCGCATCGAGGATCAGCGCCGCCTGCTTGCCGCCGATGAGCTCGATATAGACCTCGGCCAGCAATTCGGAATCGAGCAGCGCGCCGTGCTTGGTGCGGTGGGTGTTGTCGATGCCGTAGCGGCGGCAGAGCGCGTCCAGCGAGTTCGGACCCATCGGGTGCTTGCGGCGCGCCAGCGCCAGCGTATCGACGACGCGGCCGACATCGATGACGGGATGGCCGAGCCGGCCGAATTCGAGATTGAGGAAGCCGATGTCGAAATTGGCGTTGTGGGCGATCAGCTTGGCGCCGTCGGTGAAGGCCAGCCACTCCTCGGCGATCTCCGAAAAGATCGGCTTGCCGACCAGGTCGGCGGCGCTGATGCCGTGCACGGCCTGCGCCTCGGCATGAACCGCCCGCCCCTGCGGGTTGATGAATCTGTGGAAGGTGCGGCCGGTCGGGAAGCGGTTGACCAACTCGACGCCGCCGAGCTCGATGATGCGGTCTTCGCGCATGTCGAGGCCGGTGGTTTCGGTATCGAAAATGATCTCGCGCATCGAATCAGTCCACTCTGAACGAGCAGAATCATCCAACGGAACAAAATGGCAATGGGGACTGCTGACAGCAGGCGTCAGGAAGCGTCCTTGCCCGACTTATCCCCCGCCAATTCGGCGATGATGGCCGCGACCGCGGCGCGCGCGGCGTCAAAGCCCTGGCCGGTGTCGACGATGAAATCGGCCTGGCGGCGTTTTTCGGCATCGGGCACCTGCTTGGCGAGGATAGCGGCCAGCTTCTCCTCGCTCATGCCGGGACGCGCCAGCACACGCGCGCGCTGAACTTCGGCCGGGGCGGTGACGACCACGACCTTGTCGACGCGGTCGCGGCCGCCGGTCTCGAACAGCAAGGGAATGTCGAGCACGGCGAGCGGCGCGCCGGCGGCGCGGTGCCTGGCAAGGAAGGCGTCGGCATCGGCGCGGACCAGCGGATGGACGATCGCTTCCAGCCGCTTCAGGGCCGCGGCATCGCCGAGCACCCGCGCACCGAGCCTGGCGCGGTCGACGACACCCGCATCGGTGGTGCCGGGAAAGGCGGCCTCGACCAGCGGGCCGGCCTTACCGGCATAGAGGCGATGCACCGTCTCGTCGGAATCGTGCACCGGCACGCCGGCCTCGGCAAACATCTTCGCCGTCGTCGACTTGCCCATGCCGATCGATCCGGTGAGGCCGAGCACGATCATAGCCGGCGCCTCATCAATGGGCTTCGATGTCAGCGATGATCATCCGCCTGAGCTCGGCGGTGACCTCGGGCCGCTCGCCGAACCAGCGTTCGAACCCGGGCGCCGCCTGGTGCAGCAGCATGCCGAGCCCATCGACCGTCCACAGGCCGCGCCCCCTGGCGGCGGCGAGGAGCGGTGTCTCGAGCGGCACGTAGACGATGTCGGTAACGATGGCATGGCCGGGCAGGCCCGCCGGATCGGCGGACAGGCCTTCATTGCCATGCATGCCGAGAGCCGTGGTGTTGACGAGAAGGCCGGCATCGGTAAGCAGGTCGCCGACAGCATGGGCGCCATGCGCGGAGACGCCCTCGCCGAAACGGCGGCTGAGCTCCTCGGCCCGCGCCAGCGTGCGGTTGACGATGCGGATGTCCTTCACGCCGCGCTCGATCAGCGCCTGGATGGCAGCGCGCGACGCGCCGCCGGCGCCAAGCACCACGGCGGGGCCATTCGAAGCCCAGCCCGGCGCGTAGTCATCGAGATTGGCGGCAAAGCCGTAGGCATCGGTGTTGCCGCCCCACAATTGTCCGTCCTCGAACCACAGCGTGTTGACGGCGCCGATCGCTTCGGCCGCCTCGTCGCGACGCTCGACCTGCGCGAAGGCCGCCTCCTTGTGCGGGATGGTGACGTTGCCGCCCTGGAAGCCATTATTCCGAAGTCCGTCCACAAAGGCGGCGAAATTGTCCGGCGCGACATCGATGGCCTGATAGCTGCCGTCGATGCCGTACTTGGCCAGCCAGTAGCCATGGATTTTCGGCGAGCGCGAATGCGCGATCGGGTGGCCGGTAACGAAAGCTTTTTTCGCTGCCTCAGCCATCGATTGCTCCGAGCTCCCGCAGCTTCTCCAAAACCGGCAGAAGCGGCAGGCCGACGATGGTGAAATGGTCGCCCTCGATTTTTTCGAACAGCTGGATGCCCTCACCCTCGATCTGATAGGCGCCGACACTCGACAGCGCCTTGTCGCCGACACGCGCCAGATGGCGGCCGATGAAGGCTGGCTCCAGTTTGCGCATGGTGAGACTGGCGATGCCGACATGCCGCCACAGCACCGCGCCGTCGCGGGCAAGCACGGCGGCGCTGTTCAGCTGATGGGTCTTGCCGGACAGGGCGAGGAGATGGCGGCGGGCGCCTTCCATGTCGGCCGGCTTGTGGAACACCTCGTCGCCGAGCGACAGCGTCTGGTCGCAGCCGAGCACCAGCGCGCCGGGCCTGCGCTCGCTGACCTCGGTCGCCTTGGCCTCGGCAAGCACCAGCGCGACGTCCTCCGGCGACACGCCGCTATGCTTGAGCGGCGCCTCGAGCGCGCGCTCATCGACCTCGGCCGGCACCGCCTCGATCTCGACGCCGGCATTGACCAGCATCGCCTTGCGGAACGGGCTGCCGGAGGCGAGGATGATTTTCTCGGTCATTTTGTACTCGGACGCGGACAAGGGACGGTTGGTGTATGCAAAGCCTTGCTATTGTAGAGTTGGCGCCGCCCCTCATTGTCCTGCCGGACATTTCTCCCCGTATAGAGACGGGGGGAAAGGGCCAGCTTCAGCGCAGGCGCTCTTTCCAGCAGCGCTGGCGATTGGCGAAACCATAGACACCAGCGCCCCTCTCCCCGTCCCTATACGGGGAGAGGATGCCGGCAGGCAGGTAAGGGGCGGCGCCGACCTCCGCCAAGGTGACTCGCAAAACTAGCTTCTTTGCTCATCTATCTCGACTTTCCCCGCAGGGCAACGATCGCCGCCGCCGTCTCCTCGATCGAACGACGGGAGACATCGATCATCGGCCAGCCATGCCTTGTGCAGATCTGGCGGGCATAGGCGAGCTCCTCGTTGATCGCGGCGCGGTCGACATAGTCGGACGGCACGTATGTGCTGGTGTTGCCGAGGATGCGGTTCTGGCGGACATGCGAGATGCGCTCGGCGGTGGCGATCAGGCCGACGATCAAGGGCGTCCTGGCGTTGACCAGGCTCTCCGGCACCGGCACGCCGAGCACGATCGGGATGTTGGCGGTCTTGATGCCGCGGTTGGCGAGATAGATGCTGGTCGGCGTCTTGGAGGTGCGCGAAATGCCGATCAGCACGATGTCGGCATCGTCCATGTTGGCGGGCAGCTGTCCGTCATCATGCTCCATGGTGAAGTTCAGCGCATCGATGCGGCGAAAATATTCGGCGTCGAGCACGTGCTGGGCGCCGACGCGGCGGCCGGCCGGCGTACCGAGATAGGACTGGAAGACGGCAAGCACCGGCTCGAGCACCGAGACGCAAGGCAGGCCCAGCGCCGCGCAGCGCTCATCGATGCCGCGCGCGAGCTTCTGGTCGACGACGGTGTAGAGGATGATGCCGGGTTCTTCCTCGATATCCTCGAACACCTTGGCCACCTGCTTTTCGGTGCGGATCAGCGGGTAGATGTGCTCGATGGCGCGCGCGTCCTTGTATTGCGCGGAGGCGGCGCGGCCGGCCGCCAGCAGCGTCTCGCCGGTGGCGTCGGAAATCAGGTGCAGGTGAAAGAAGCTCTGGGGTTTGTTCACAGGCGCGGGTTCCAGGCTGTGGGCAGTTGTGGACAAGATCGGACAAAGACGCGAAGGGGGCGAGAGCGACTGTATCAGATGGTGGGTTGTCCACAATTCGCCCTGCTGTAGGCTTTGTCGGGGCGCTGGGGACAAAACTGGGGATCAACTTTTCTTGGCCGATTTCATCCACAGCCCGAAATTTGGGAGCGAAAGGCCAAGCTGCTGACTCGGAAGGAGAATTCCGGTTGTTCCCCAAAACCCTCCAAATCGCGATCGGGACCGCGCGACAATATGCTGACTGGCCTTTTCGGGCGGCAGGCTGGACAGGTCGCAACCACCACAACCAACAGACTCTTAGAATCAGAAGACTCTTTTAAAATAGATATTTGATTTAAGAGGACCCTTGAGAGGCGACGCTGAATGCCTGGAAAACGGATCATGCTGGACGTTTTGAGGGGCGAGCCTGTCTTTCCTCCGCCCATCTGGATGATGCGCCAGGCCGGCCGCTATCTGCCGGAGTATAGAGAGACCCGGAAGCGCGCCGGCTCCTTCCTCGATCTATGCTACGATCCGGACCTTGCGGTGGAAGTGACGCTGCAGCCGATCGAGCGCTTCGGCTTCGATGCCTCGATCCTGTTCTCCGACATCCTTGTGGTGCCCAACGCGCTCGGCCGAGACGTCCGCTTCGAAGAGGGCCGCGGGCCGATGCTGACGCCGATCTCGGCTTCGGAGATTGCGGGCCTCACCGGCGATTTGTTTCACGTGAATCTCGAACCGGTTTACGAGACCGTCCGCCGGTTGCGCGCCAAACTGCCTGACGAGACGACGCTGATCGGCTTCTGCGGCGCGCCGTGGACGGTGGCGACCTATATGATCGCAGGCCAGGGCACGCCGGACCAGGCGCCGGCGCGGCTTTTCGCCTATCGCGAGCCGGAGGCCTTCGCGCGGCTGTTGAAAGTGCTGGCCGATCATTCGGCCGCTTATCTCATCCGCCAGATCGAAGCCGGCGCCGATGTGGTGCAGATCTTCGATTCCTGGTCCGGTGTTTTGGACGAGCCTTCCTTCCAGGCTTTCTGCGTCGAGCCGGTGGCCGAGATCGCGCGGCAAGTGAAGGCGGTCCACCCGAATGTTCCGGTCATCGGTTTTCCGAAGGGCGCCGGCGAGCGCTACCGCGACTATCGCTCCAAGACCGGCATCACCGGCCTCGGCCTCGACTGGACGGTGCCGCTCTCGATGGCGAAGGAATTGCAGCTTGGCGGCGCCGTGCAGGGCAATCTCGATCCGCTCCGGCTGGTGGCCGGCGGCAAGGCGCTGGCCGACGGCGTGGACGCGATCCTGAGGACGCTGGGCGGCGGGCCGCTGATCTTCAACCTCGGACACGGCATCACGCCGGAGACGCCGATCGCGCATGTCGAGGCGATGGTGAAACAGGTGCGGAGCGCGACGCGCTGATGGCTGACAATACCAACAGCACCGGCCAGGCGATGAAGCGCATGGTGATCGGCATCGCCGCTCTGGTCGTCGCGACTGCGCTGCTTTACTTCGTGGCGTCCGACGGCTTCTACCTGTGGGCCAAGGCCATCCATGTCATCGCCGTCATCTCGTGGATGGCCGGCATGCTCTATCTGCCCCGGCTCTTCGTCTATCATGCCGATGCCGAGAAGGGATCGGCGCAGTCGGAAACCTTCAAGGTTATGGAGCGCCGGCTGCTCAGAGCCATCATCAATCCGGCGATGATCGCGACCTGGGTGTTCGGGCTCTGGCTGGCCTGGAAGGGCTTTGCCTTCCATGGCGGTTGGCTGCACGCCAAGATAGCGCTGGTGCTCGTATTGTCGGGGCTGCATGGCTATCTCGCCGGCGCGGTGCGGAAATTCGCCGAGGACAAGAATGAAAAGCCGGCGCGCCACTGGCGGATCGTCAACGAGATCCCCACATTGCTGCTGATCGTCATCGTCATCCTGGTCGTCGTGAAGCCGTTCTGAGGCTTCCCGCGACGGCGCAAAAGGCGGCTTGCTCTTTCAGACGAGCGACGATAAAAGACGGGTCTTCCTTCCCGTCATGCGCCGCCCCATTTTTTCGCTTTCGGCCGCGCCCGGCATTTGTCGCATCCAGCCGATTTTTCTCCCCAAAGCCTACCCAGAGTCCATCTAATGCAAGAAATGAAACTCACCGAGTTCAAGAACAAGAAGCCGCCAGAGCTGATCGCTTATGCCGAATCGCTCGAGGTGGAGAACGCCAGCGTGATGCGCAAGCAGGAGCTGATGTTCGCGATCCTGAAGAAACTCGCCGCCCAGGACATCGAGATCATCGGCGACGGCGTGGTCGAGGTGCTGCAGGATGGCTTCGGCTTCCTGCGCTCGGCCAATGCAAACTACCTGCCAGGTCCCGACGACATCTACATCTCGCCGTCGCAGATCCGCCGCTTTTCGCTCAAGACCGGCGATACGGTCGAAGGACCGATCCGCAGCCCGAAAGAGGGCGAGCGCTATTTCGCGCTGCTCAAGGTCAATACCATCAATTTCGACGATCCCGAAAAGATCCGGCACAAGATCCACTTCGACAATCTGACGCCGCTTTATCCAACCAAGCGGCTGAAGATGGAGGTCGACAATCCGACCTCGAAGGACATCTCGCCGCGCGTGATCGACCTGGTGGCGCCGATCGGCAAGGGCCAGCGCGCGCTGATCAACGCGCAGCCGCGCACCGGTAAAACGGTGCTGATGCAAAACATCGCCCACTCGATCACCGCCAACCATCCGGAATGCTATCTGATCGTGCTTTTGATCGACGAGCGGCCGGAAGAAGTGACCGACATGCAGCGCTCGGTGAAGGGCGAGGTGATCTCCTCGACCTTCGATGAGCCGGCCGCCCGCCACGTCCAGGTCGCCGAAATGGTGATCGAGAAGGCGAAGCGCCTGGTCGAGCATGGCCGCGACGTGGTCATCCTGCTTGATTCGATCACCCGCCTCGGCCGCGCCTACAACACCGTCGTGCCGTCCTCCGGCAAGGTGCTCACCGGCGGTGTCGACGCCAATGCGCTGCAGCGCCCGAAGCGCTTCTTCGGTGCCGCCCGTAACATCGAGGAAGGCGGCTCGCTGACCATTATCGCTACCGCGCTGATTGATACCGGCAGCCGCATGGACGAAGTGATCTTCGAAGAGTTCAAGGGCACCGGCAACTGCGAAATCCAGCTCGACCGCAAGGTGGCCGACAAGCGCATCTATCCCGCCATGGACATCCTCAAGTCCGGAACCCGCAAGGAAGACTTGCTGGTGCCGCGCGCGGATCTGCAGAAGATCTTCGTGCTGCGTCGCATCCTGGCGCCGATGGGAACGACCGACGCGATCGAGTTCCTCATCGACAAGCTGAAGCAGACCAAGACCAACGCCGACTTCTTCGATTCGATGAATACGTAGTCGGGATACAAGGCGAGGCGGGGAACTTCCCCTCGCCTTCTCGATCGTTGGCAAGCCAATCGCAGAGGTCAGCGCCGCCCCTCATTGCCCGGCCGGGCATTTCTCCCCGTGAACGGGGAGAAAGAGGCTGGCCGCAACGCCGGCACTCTTCTTGCCACGATGGCGATTGACGAAATCGGCAGCGACAGCGCCCTTCTCCCCGTTTACGGGGAGAAGATGGCGGCAGCCAGATGAGGGGCAGCGCCAACGCTCGAAGAGGGGGTTGGGGTTACGTGCCTGTTCCTCGCCGCAACAGCTTCCCCAACTCGTCCGCATCGGTAACCACTGGCAGGCAAACCTGCCCGGTGCACAGCCAGGCGCCCTGCTTGTCGGTCGGCGGCACCACCCCACCCGGCAAGCTCGGTCGATTCGCTTCCGTACCGACCGCAACGACGATATCCACCCGGCGCGGGTCGGGATTCCGATTCGCAACCGGAACGAGGCTTGGACTCTCTAGATTGTCGATCAGCACCAGCTTCAACGGCTCGAGCGCCAGCGCGCAGGCATTGACGATGCCAGCCTGGCCATAGGCCTGTTGCGCGGCGCGGCCCATGGCATGCTCGGCCGTCGTCCAGGCCTTTTGCTCCATGTCGAAATCGCCGGTGACTAATGCCAATCGCACCAGCGCCTCGATGATCTGGGCGGAGGCGGACGGGATTGCCTCGTCGACATCGCCGCGGATGCGGATCGGAACATCAGCACTGTCGGACGCGGTCAGATAATAGCCGGTCTTGTTGCCATCCTGGTGCCAATGATCGAGCTGTCCGATGAAATGCCTGGCGCGATCGACATAGGCCGTCTCGCCGGTGGCCTCGAAGAGTGCGATGGCGGCGTTTGTCATGGCGGCATAGTCGCTCGACAAGGCCGGGAACAGTTTCCTGGCGCCTAGCATGGAATGCGGCAGGCGGCCGTCATGGCTCGCTTCGACGATGTGGGCGAAGGCCCGCGCGGCGGCCTCGATCCAGTCGGGTCGCTGCAGGGCACGGCCGGCGTCGGCAAGCGCGGCGATCATCAGGCCGTTCCAGTCGGTCAGCGCCTTGCCGTCGCGGCCGGGCCTGACGCGCCGTTCCCTGGCGGCCAGGAGCTTCTGCTTCAACGGCAGGAACAAGGCTTGGTCGACGATGCTTTGCTTTTGCTGGCCGGCGGTTTGGCGGATGATCGGCTTGCCTTCCCAGCCATGCGGGCTAGCGAGGCCGAAGTATTTGAAAAACAAGGCCGAATCGTCGCCAAGCACGGCTTCGACCTCGTCGCGGTTCCAGGTGTAGAACAGCCCCTCCTCGCCGTCGCTGTCGGCATCGAGGCTGGCGGCGAAGCCGCCGCCATCGACCAGCATCTCGCGCAGCAGCCAGGCGGCCGTCTCTTCGATTCGTATCCGGAATAAATTATTGCCGGTGGCGGCAAACGCCCAATTGCACATGCGCAGGAGCTGGGCGTTGTCATAGAGCATCTTCTCGAAATGCGGCACCAGCCATTCGGCATCGGTCGAGTAGCGGCTCAATCCACCGCCGATGTGATCGTAGATGCCGCCGGCCAGCATTTTCTCCAGGCTGAGCAGGACAGCGTCGCGATGCGAGGCAACCCCGTCGCGCAGCCACGACAGCCAGAGCGTCTGCATGAATGGCGCGTTGGGGAATTTCGGCGCGCCGCGCAAGCCGCCCAGATCGCGGTCGATCATGCCGTCGATGCGGCCGGCAAGATCGCTGAGCGTGTCCCGATCGAGCACCGCCTTGCCATGGCTTCCCGCCAGCCGCGCCTCGACATGGCTGGTCAGGCCGTCGGCGCTTTGGCCAAGGCTCTCCTGCTTCTCCCGCCACGCCTTGTCGACCGCTTCCATGACCTGGATGAAGCCTGGCCGGCCGTAGCGGGCCTCGCGCGGAAAATAGGTGCCGCCCCAGAACGGCTTGCCTTCGGGCGTCAGGAACATGGTCAACGGCCAGCCGCCCTGCTCGCCCATGGCATGCAGTGCCGCCATATAGATCTGGTCGATGTCCGGCCGCTCCTCGCGATCGACCTTGATATTGATGAACAGCCGGTTCATGACGGCGGCAACGGCGTCGTTCTCGAAGCTTTCATGCGCCATGACATGGCACCAGTGGCAGGCGGCGTAGCCGATCGACAGCAGGATCGGCCGTCCGAGTTCCCTGGCTTCGGCGAGCGCCGCGGGCGACCAGCCCCGCCAATGCACCGGATTGTCGCTGTGCTGCTGCAGATAGGGGCTGGCCTCTTCGGCCAGCAGGTTTTGCGCGGGCAAGGTCACGACGGCAAACTCGGTTAACGATGTTGCGCGGGAAGCTAGGGCGGTTCGGTAGAGCGGGCAAATGATTTTGAGCGATTCGATTGTTGCCTTGTCGAGCGGACGCTTGCCGGCCGGCATCGCCGTCATCCGAATTTCCGGTCCGAAGACTCGATTCGTGGTCGAAACGATTGCCGGATCAGTGGTTAAGGAGCGTCGTGCGGTCTATCGCAAGCTGACAGCGGCGGATGGATCGGTGATCGACCGGGGTTTGGTTCTCTTCTTGCCGGGCCCCGGCAGTTTTACCGGCGAGGACATTGCCGAGTTCCAGGTTCATGGCGGCCGCGCCGTGGCGGCCAAGATGCTGGAGACCATCACGGGCTTTGACGGCGTCAGGCACGCAGAGCCCGGCGAATTCACGCGCCGCGCCTTTCTCAACGGCAGGCTCGATCTGGTCGAGACCGAAGCGCTGGCCGATCTCGTCAATGCCGAGACCGAGGCGCAGCGGCGCTTTGCCGTGCGCAATGCCGAAGGGACGCAAAGCGAGCTTTACGCCGAATGGCGGCGGCGGCTCATCCATGCGCGGGCGATGATCGAGGCCGAGATCGACTTTGCCGACGAGGAGGACGTGCTGGGTTCCGTTTCGGACACGGTCTGGTCGGATGTGCGGGCGATGATCGGCGAGATCGATCGCCATGTCGACGGCTTCCGCGCCGCCGAGGTCATCCGCGACGGGTTCGAGGTCGTTATTCTCGGCGCGCCAAACGCCGGGAAATCCAGCCTGTTCAACGCGCTCGCTCGGCGTGAGGCCGCGATCGTGACCGACGAACCCGGCACCACGCGCGATCTGCTCGAAGTGGTGCTTGACCTTGAAGGGATGCGAGTCCGCGTCATCGATACGGCCGGTTTAAGGGAGGCGTCCGGTAAGGTCGAGGCGATCGGCATTGAGAAAGCGCGCGCGAAGGCGGGTGGTGCAGATCTGCTGCTGCTGCTCGAGGATATGGCGGCGCCCGTCGACGCCGGCGCGGTGCCGTCCGATGCGCCTCTGCTGAGGATCGGGACAAAGGCGGACCTTGTTGCGGACGGGCCGGCTTTTGACCGCTCGAAGCTTTATGACGCGGTGATCTCGACCAAGGATGGCACCGGACTGGCGGAGCTGCTAGCCGAGGTCGGGCGTCGCGCTGCAGCGGCTGCCGGGGAGATCGGCGACGTCCTGCCATCGCGCTTGCGCCATGTCGAATTGCTCAAGGAGACAAACTTCCACCTGGGAGCGGCGCTGTCGGTACAGCGAGGCCAAGAACTGCGCGCCGAGGAGCTACGCCTGGCGGCGGATCGGCTCGGGCGAATCACCGGTGCGGTCGACGTTGAGGACCTGCTCGACGTGATCTTCTCACAATTCTGCATCGGCAAATGACTCACGTGAAACATTGTCGGGGGTAGGCGGATAGCGCGATTCACGTGAAACACCGGGCTTCCAGACGACAGGCATTGTTTCACGTGAAACGAGACCGCTCCTACGTTCTTGACAGCGGAGCCCCGCAGGGACATGTCTCCGTCATCCTCAGTCTTTGGAATTGAAAAGATGAACGATCACTATGATGTGGTTGTGGT
>NZ_RZOT01000153.1:0-11281 GCF_003999085.1 Mesorhizobium sp. M4A.F.Ca.ET.090.04.2.1 | reverse complement strand
AGGCTGAACTGCCCCAAGCGGCACGAGGCGCGAACAAGATCGAGTAGTCGCGGCTGCTGGTCGTGGGCCGGCCGATGGTGATCATGGACACGCCGACGTAGCTCCCGGTCTTGAAGCGGCCGATGAATTCGACAGGCATCGCCTATGTAGCGGAAGCACCCGTCGCGCCGGTCGAGCTTGAACCTCAGTGTCGGGTTCGGTTGCGTTGGTTCTTCCTGGGCCCTTGCCGGAGCAGATATGAGAATGGCGGCGCCGACAGCCCAGAGCAGCGGCCATTTGGAGGCACTATGGCGCATCACTTGGTCTCGGGGTCGGGCTCACCAAAGGTCTTCACGAAGATGGCCTTGCCAGTGCCTGAAATTTGCTTCTGGATGTCCCAGTCGAGCTTGCTGTCCCTGATGTAGAGACTGAGGGTACAAATCTCGCCGCGGCAGGCACTTGGCGTTGAGGACTGCTTGTCCTGGATAGAATATGAGGCGATATATCCAACGATAACGTCCTTGCAGTCCGTGTCGGGTAAGCGGCAAGGCGGCGCGTTTGACACTTTGCTACTTAAGGAGTTCCGGTGCATAGGATTTGACGCGTGCCATCGTGAGGGCCCGACCATGTCGCACCAAAACCTCATGCTCTTCGGCCTCCAATCTCTTTAAATCTGTTGCCACCAGCGAGGCGAAAGCGGCGTCGCCAGGCCGTTCCTCGCCTACCCGGCTGTCGATTGAAAACCAGATGGGTTTCGGGCCCTTTTTCGCGTCGTACGACAAATTGCAGACGAGCAAATTGAAGACCTCTTACCTGCTCCATCATGATGTTGATCGCCTCCTTGAGCACGATTGTCCCGGACTCCGTCGGATGAGGGGACACGGCGAACGGCTTGCCGCCATCACTTACAAAACACACATCGACGGGATTGCGCCGCGCTCGCATCAACGGGTTCACGCCCAGATTATCGTAAATGCCTCCATCGCTCAGCGTCGCGTATTCGCTCAGGGAATTGGGATAGATGTCGGCATTGAGCCGTAGCGGGGGAAACACGGGCGGGAAAGCCGAGGATGCTGCCACGGCCAAGCTGATTGGATAGTTACTCGCATTCGCGGTGCCGCTCTCGTGCTCCCCCATCGTTTCTCCAGCGTCTTCTCCGGGCGCCAATGCCTTGCCTGCAACAAAGAAAAACATGTTGCCGGTGGCCAGGTTGGTGGCGTTGAGATAGATTCTTGGACCATCTCTGAGAGCGGATAGCCGTGCACCCGCGAACAGATCCCGATCGTAGCTTGCGCCAAGCTTCTCCAGGCGTGTTTCGAAGGGGTCCAGGATACCTCCGATGATCGAAGAGACGGCGATCGACTTTGTCAGCAGATAGTCCGAAAGGCCCTTCAGCACATCCTGTTTGCCCCAATTCAGCGCCAAGTAGGCGCCTGCCACGCTCCCGCCGCTCACGCAGCTGATGAGATCAAGCTTGTCGAGTAAGTCGAGTTCCTGGAGAGCCGTAAACGTCCCTACATGGAACGCGGCAGCACGAAACCCGCCCCCCGAGAGCGCAATTCCAAGTTTCTTGGTTTCGCCGTTGATTAGAACGACCATCGTATACCCCCCATTGAGAATTCCCCGCCGACCCGAGCAGCTGGCATCATGAAAGGTCGAACGTCATCTCAACAAAAAGATCGCTGTGTTCGATCTTGACCGGCCGCTTTGCTGACGTCGGGTTGTTTCGGAAAGCTCGTTTTTCGACGGTTGGATTACCGTCGCCCTGAACGATGCGTCCCTTGGTCTTTTCCTGCAACGCCTTGTAAAGCTCCTCGAACGGCATCCTCCACCCGCTTCCAGGTTCCGCTCGACCCTTACCTTGAATGGCCGCGACCGCCTCTACGACCGGTATCGCGGCTACTAGTCGTGGGTCGACCATGCGCTCCAGACCGAGCGCTTTGACCGTGGCATTATGACTCCCATGGTGTCCGACCTTGTAAAAGGTTGTCCGGCGCAACAGGTCCTCTGCGGTGACAGGTTTGCCCGAGGACATAGTCTTCGCGGCGGGAGGATAGGTCTGGTCATTCCAAGACAGCCAATTCCCCACCTGGGCGTCTCCGGGAAACAGCAATACCTGGCCATCGGGGAGTTCAAACGCCAGTGCCAGGCTGGTGTTGTTTGTATCCGAATCCATCTTCAGGGCCAAAGCTTCGATGGAGCCTGTCCAGTCGCTGTCAATCCTACGCCACTTTTCGGCCGGAGCGTCATACAGTTTGCGGACCCCCGACTTGGTCGCCTTCTTGCGACGGGTTTTCTCTTTCAGGGGTCTTTGGTAAACGGCCGAGAAAGGCAGGACTGTGTCGGTTCGATTGGCAAGAAGCGAGAGCTGGGCATTTACTGTGCTTTCCGCCGCCGCGGCGGCGTCCAGACGCGTCAGATATACCTCCTTCGCCTGTCCCTTGGATGGGGTGTCTTTTCGCAGCAAAACTTCATCTCGAGGCGGGCCAAGAACAAAGGCCTTGATATTGAACTCGTCGAGGTCAATGACCTGTCCAGGCTCAAGATAAGATGTTGAATCGGCACCAGCTTTATCCTTCAGCATTTGCATGATTTCGGCCGTCCCGAAGACGCCCGATGCACCTAGCCCGTTTATGGCGACTGGCCCGGCGAAAGCGGCAAGCGCCGCTGCCGTTCGCAAGCCGGGATGCGCATCGCCTTGCGCCAGCGTGGCCGCCGCCGCCAAAGCCTGCTTTCCCTTCGAAAATCGTGCCCTTAGGACCTGAGCCTGCGGATCTTTCAGGTTTTCGGTCCAAGCCATCCAAAGCCGGCCGATGGAAACCGCACCGTCAAGGAATGCGCCTTTTTCGAACGCAAACCCGGACAGATGGTCGTAGTGCTCGTGGGTTATGACCAGCAGGTCGATCCGGTTGCCGACGGTCTTCAGGACGTCTTTCGCGATCGCTGAAATGCGGGCCGGGCCTGCCTCAACTTCGGACAGGCGCTTTTTACCGATCCGGTTCACGACCTTCGGGTCAAGTTTGGCGATCAGATCGGCTCCAGCGGCAACGTTCTGGAGGACCCCACAATCTATAAGTATGGATCGCTCCAACTCCGCGCCGCCGTCGTCCAACGTGGTGCGAATGAGGAAGCAATCGCTCAAGATGCCGCGATACATCCTGATCCTCAAGAGCTTCAATATCCCCACACCTAACCTCCCCGGTGCACCAGAGCGAACGGTTCGTCCAACGCAGTGCCGGTCGATCCCCCTTGCAGTCCATAACCGAACGCAGTCGAGCCGAAGCGGTAACCCGCAAGGAAATCGCGTTGTTGCTCCAGCCGGGCATCGTCACTAATTCGCTTTCGGACTGCGTAACGCAGGTGACCCTCCCGAAGGTCGAAGATGAGTGTGGCACCACCGCGGAACACAAAGTCCTCGCCCGACGGGTTATCGCCGTGCTTGTCTTGAAGCTCCTGTTCGTTCTGATCGTAGAAGCCGCGCCGCTGCTGTACAATTTCAATGATAAGTTGGCGGAGATCCTGGCCGTCGGGTCCTGTTCGCCGGGAGGTTCTTACAGAATGAATTTCCACGGGCGGAGCAAATCCCTTCGGGTCCCCTGGCCGGCTCAGTATCGTCTCGCGGTCGTCATACGAGATCAAACCTCGTCGGAAGACTACTCCGCACACCTCTTGCCATGGCTTATCCTCGGTGGTCCGAAAGCTCTCCGATCCCAGGATCCACCAATGCACGCTCTCCGCGTTCTCCTCAGCGGCCTTGATTGCCGTCGTCCGATCGAATTTTGGCTCCAAATCCAGGTCCAAATCGTCATAATCGGCCGCCAGATGATGGACCGGCGCCTCCCACAACAAACTGTCGACAGCCAAAGAGAGACAGCCCTCCGGGATGATACCGCGCCGCCGAAACCCTTCTATGATGGCGAGCCGATAATTAAGCACGTCATCGGGCACCAGGTCATAGTCCGCCGTTATGATTGCCCGGAGAAAATCGCCAAAGCGGACGTCTACTGGCGGCAGGTAGTCGAGGGCGCGGATGCACATTCGCATCACGTGTTCCGCCGCCTTGCTCGCCTCCCGGGTTAATCGTTTGACCAGGTCTGGATGGAGGTTCTGGTCGGGACCAATGCCGGGTCTGATGCCGGCGATTCTGAGCAGATCAGCGGTGCGGTTCTCATAGATCGACAGAAAAGCATCGAAAACGGCCGCCACCAGGACCGCGCCGCGTTCGTGAGGCTCCGTCATGTCGTCGCGCAAGATCACGGGCGCAGCGCCACTGTGATCGTCAATCGCCTCGCGAAGGGCTCCGTCCCGGCCGGTAGCCTCGCCGAACTGCCGGGCGAGGCCGCTGAGGAGGGAGCGGTTGTCGAGGCTACCGCCGTCTTTCGCAATCTGGGCGCTGACTGCTTCCTCAAGCGAAAAATGTGAGAACAGAGCGACGATATCGGCAAAGGCTTCGTGGAACGCCAAGCTGTCTACGCTGGTCGGTTCAGCAAACCGCCGGTGAAGTCCATCCAGGATAGCATGCGTGACCTCGTGAACGATGATGTCATGCGAAAGCGCGGTAAACACCCATTTGGCGCCGGCGCTGTGCGCGGACGTCTGAAAATAGCCGAACAGGAGGGCCTTCTTTTCCCGGCTGTAATAAGCATTGGGCTCGCGAAGGGCATGGGGATAGATACGCAATTTATAGACCGGCTCGTATTTTCGCCCGTTGGGAACGCGACGCGGAGCCCAGAAGACTCTCCTGCCAAGCGCCCGTTCGAAAGTTCGAATAGTCTTCATTGCAACGGCGAACACCATCTGCTGGTGAAAGCGGGGATCGCCTTCCGAGGGGGCCAAGCCGTCCTGAGCCAGGAGGTAGGGGTGATTGAGGTCCACCGGCTCATAAAATTGGCCGCTGACCGGATCGATATCAATAACTTCAAGGTAGTCATTGATGGGGCCGGGCTGAATTTCTTCCTCCCAGCTCTGCTCCCAAGGTATTTTAATTGTTGCAACATTAACGCCTGCAGTCGCAGCCGACGTAGAAGCCTGCGGGTCGAAGGCATAGACCCGCAACCGGCGAACAGGCGGAGCCGTATATTGCCCCGACATGGCATTTCCCCCATCCCTAGTATTTCAAACACTACCAATTGAAATACTTACCGAGATTACACCCTCACTCTATTAGAAACATGCTCGAAACATCGGGTCAATGGCCGGCGCGCTTACAGGCATAAAAAACGGAAAATGTTCTTGCCGTATCGGAATAACCGGAGCACTCGATCACCAGACCCTGCCGGTTTACTTTCTGAAGAACGGTCGCTTTCGGGTCGTCATCACCGGGCTAGCGCGTCGCCGCCCGTCCGCACACTTCTTCTAAACCGTTCGCACTCCTGGGCTGACCTGTAGCATCCCATCTGAACGCTTGTTCAGGACGTTCAAGCCGCTTTATCAATCCCCGAAACCGCAGGCATCGTCTTCCCTAGCTGCTCCGTCGGCGGGTGACGCAGCAAGGCCGTTGATTGCTGGATCAAGGCAAGCCTGGCCACCGGGAGACGACGTAGGGGGGTCATGGCTGAGTTATCGAGTCCGTCGACATCTCAACTGTCAGAAGATGAGCGCGCCAGGATCTCAGACAATCAGCGGCGCGCCAGGCGTGAAAGGGGAAAATGGGGCGATGGCTCAGATCTTATAGTCGGTTTGATCGCCAGTATCCTGATTTTTGGATGCCTCTTTATGTTCGCCAAGAACTACGATGCGAGTAGGCCTGAACTGTTTTACCCATGTCTCCTCAGCGGCACCCTCGGGGCATCCCTTGGATGGGCAGCCGGAATATTCATATCACCTTACGGGGATGGTGAACGCGAAGCGTTTGCCAGCTTAGGAAAGCTCGTTTACGGATTTCTGAGCGGATACGCGTTCAGCAAAATCGATCCTCTGGTCATCGCCCTCCTGAAGCCGGAAGCGGCCGCGACTTCCAGCCCTGCCCTCATCTATGCGACAGTTGCGCTGGTGGCGTTTCTCACAAGCCTTGCACTCACCTACATAAGCCGCTCGTATTGGCGTTAAATGGCGATCCCTCCCGGCGTCACATTTTCCGAGGTGGGCGACATAGCGTTCGTTCATCAACATGATTGGTTGAGCCGGCTGATTGTTATCGGGCAGAAAGCGCTTGGAAGGCACGGGGCCCGATTCTCCCATGTTATGGTCTGTGTCGGTTCCGGGATTTGGGCCGATGCAACGCCAGAAAGCGGCGTGATGATTGCCGCCGAGTCAGCTATTTTCGACAGCTTAGCTCCCGGAGAGTTCCGCATCCTACGTCGACCCTCCATACTTCCGAGAGCGAGGCCAAAGCCGTCATTCAAGAACGCGTTGGACGCCCTCCAGCACGAAATCAGCAAGCAAAGTGCTTGGTTTTATGACTTCTTCTATTTTTGCTATCAGCGATATGACTACCTGCTGGGTTTTTCGCAATACGCGGCAAGTCGAACGTCATTTTGCTCAGATTTGGTCGAGAAGATCTATGCTCGCCGTGCCCCCGGATTGTTACAGGCCGGACGGCGCAACCGCATCTTCCCACAGGACTTATTTGCGATGGCTACAGACGCGAAATTTGATGACATAACTCAAGCGTTTTCCGAAGGCCGCCGGACATTCCCCTCTACCACGGACAAAGAGCGGGTTAAGCACATGCTGAACGTCATGGAATTTCGCCTGGGTGCGGCTTTGGACAACATCGCGGCGCTCGAACAGGGTGAAAGAATAAGGGTCGTTACCAGCAAAATGCCTGGAGGGGATCGTTTACCCCAGACCCCAATCGGTGAATCATTTGGCCCCGCCGAGCAACTCACCTGGAGTACAAAAGCGGCTGCAGTTGCGGCCCGAAAAAGGGTGCAAAAGCTAAAATTAAGGTGGTGAAGCTAAATCCATGGAGCACAAATGGCCCCATGCAGATTAGCCTACCTTGGCATCACGACACGGGCGACGGCATCGCCGACACGGATTCATTGACGCCGTGACGGAAGAAGACAAACCCAGTGTAACGGTCACCCTCAACGGCGACGGCGTGATCGCGCCGGCGCTTCAGGCCATCCGCTTGGCGACTGAAATGGTGGCCGTATGCACGTCAGCGATCGAGGCTACAGATCTCAACGATCTACCTCGGGACGGGTTTTCCGGGCTGAGCTTCGTGCCTCACGCCGATCAAGCCAAGGCCAAGCTAGCTTATCGCGCGTGGATATTGGGGAAGGCGTTTCAGGAACTGGCCAGGGGGCTGAGGGCTACGCTCGAGCAAGCCTACATCTACACGCTTGGTTTGAGGGAAGGACGCAAGGTCGAGACCTGGGGCGAGTTCGAGGACATTTATCTCGCGGCGGAAAAGAAGGCGTCGAGTCTCAATTTTCCAGATTTGCTGCTGGCCGTGCAGGCGCAATTGGCGACGAAGCTCGATTTCTTTGAGGAGTACCGCTCGCTTCAGAGGGCTCGGAACTGTCTGGAACATCGCAATGGCGTTGTAGGTCATATTGACTGCGACGAAGGCGCGGGGGCCCTTAGCCTGAAGTTGCCCCGTTTGAAATGTTCTACCGTCAGCGACGGGGAAGAGATCGAGGTTCACAAGAACCAGTACTTTGAAAAGGGCGCGACGATCAAAATCAAAAGAGACTTGCGTATTCGTGTCTTCGCCTTGGGGGAAACGGTCTCTTTCACCGCGGAGGAATTCAGCGAGATCGCCATGGCGCTTCGCTTGTTCGTCGCCGACATTGCGCCGAAGCTGCCGATTTAGACCACCGGAATGGCGGTGGGTTGTCGGAGTGCATGCCTGCGAGATGGGCCATTCGAACTGGCACTGTGTTCTCCGGATTCCTATATCTAACCGGCGCTATCCCATGGGGACCATGACTGATGAGTGACGATTCTCCCGACTCTCCCAAGCCCATCAAGCTTGAGGACCTTAAGGTAAGCACCGGCAGTGGTGCCAAGCCATTGAGCGAGATTGCAAAAACACTTGCAGGTATTGGGTCACACGTAAATCCTGCTAAAAACTTGGCCATCCGCCTGCAGGAACAGCAAGACAAGTTCAGTGATTTGCTCCGGCCCTCGAAGGAGGCGGAGGCGCTTCGGAAGCGCTTTGAATCGCTCACACAGCCGTCGCCTGCAATGAGGTCCATACTGGATCAGGTGGAAGGCCAAAGGCGACTGCTCGATTCAATCTCGAAGCCGGATGCCGGGGGGCTATTGACCGAGCGAGCTATTTCGGCCCCTAGAATGCCGGATTTCCAGATGCCCAGAAACCCCATTCTGGACACGAATGCGCAGCTGGCAGAAATCGAACGGAAGTTTGAAAGCATGCTGGATGTCATGACAAACGCCGCGCGGATCGGCAACGATATTCAAGCCCAGGCAACGACCTTTATAGGAAAGTTCGAAGAGGCCTCCAGCCAGACCGACAGTTCAGCCAAAAAAGCAATTCTTGTCGGCGTATTTGCGCTCGTGATCGCCACGCTGAGTCCCTTCGCCCCGATGGTCGTTGATTACTTTTCGCCAAATCGCACCGTTCCGGCGATCGAGGCTCTCACGCGGGAGGTGGTTTCTGCCGATCGGGCGGCTAGCGCTGACAACCAGAAACTAATTGAGGCGCTCAAGGAGCGCGACGATCAGGCGACCGGAAGAATTGTCGAGGAAGTTCGCCGCAGGCAGGACGAAACGAATGCCATTCTGCGGGAGCTCATTGAGACCCTGAAAGATCGCAATGTGCCTGCCAACCCCTGAGAACCGGGCTCTGGCGCAAGAGTAGCTCTATGCGAACAGCTCACGGTCTCGGATCTTGAACGGGTCTGTATAGTCCTCAGCCCACCATGGGTCTTCACCGGCCGTAGGCGCCTTTTGCAAGGACGATGTCTTTTTGGCCTCTGCAGCGTCTTCCTGGGTGACGCGGAAATGGTAGTCGTCGAAGATGCGTATCCCTTCGACCATATACGATGTCGCAATTTTTTGGTCGCGGATGAGGAGCAGGTTCTCTCCGTTCTGAAGGTCAGCGGGCTTGCTGAAGTTGTAAGAACCGGTCCACACGCGGGCGTCAGGTGTGTTGAAATCGATTACCAGAAACTTGTGGTGCAGATTTGGCCCGATGCCGGTGTAAGGTTCGACCTTAAACGGCGTCGGCACGTGTTTGTTGAGGCGAGCGAAATAGACGGGTGCAGTGTTGCCATTGGGCTTATGAACGGTGACACCGGTGTTGTTGTCGGAAATGCCGTAGGTGAAACCGGGCTGTTGGTAGCCGCTTCCACGGCGTCGGTTACAGCACCGCCTGTGATGCTCAGGAAAGCCAGGGAATAGAGGAGGCAGGCCTGGGCCTTTTCGACATCCTGGCCGATTTCCGCAAGGCGGGCACGGGCTGTGTCATGGGGAGAAAAGGTGATGCTGGCATCAATGCCCGCCAAGCCGAGCGGATGCCAGTCGGGTGAGGGACCGTTGGCGAACCCATCCTTTTTCCAATAGGCCTCGAACGCAGCCTTGAGGGGGGCGACGGCTTGAGCGCCCGTTAACAGCAAGGCGTTGTTCGATTGAACATAGAGCCCGCGCCAGCTGAAGTTTGTCGAACCGCAGACGGCGCGCGGGACGGCCGCATCCACGATAATCATCTTATTATGTTGGAGACCTCCCATCCGTTCCCGCTTGACGTTGTCCTCGCCAGCGGAAGCCTTGAGCAGTGTCTCGGACTGGGTCTCACCACTTGTCTTGAGCCCATGCTTATCGCTGTCGTCGATGATCATCCTGAGGCGCGGACCGAGCGCGAACAGGCGGTCCATGATTTCGCTTTCGCTCATGTCGTAGGCGACCATGCTGACCGTTGCGGCAGGATCGGCTACTGCTGCATCCAAAAGCGCAAAGATCTCTTTTCGGGCCTCCAGTCCCATCCATTCGTAGGCATCGTCCGCGTCCGGATGCGTCGGCTTGAACGTGGTGCCCTGAGCGACGCGGGCGGGCAGCAATGTTTTGAGCGGCCCGCGAGCCTGATATTTGTCCACGAAAGCCTGGGAAGCCACATACCCCCTGGTGGCGCTGCCGTCCGACGTTTCCATGCTAGGGCACACATGCGACGGTGAAGCTTGCGCCTCAAACGTGGCCTGTGCGCAGCTGGAGCTTCACCGACCTGGCCCTCGACCGAGCAACGTGAAGCGCGACTTGCGTTCTCGGGTCCCGCTACCATATGTAAAAAGACATACCTGCCATGCATCGCCGCCTGCGGCGTTTTGGTCCGATTGGCCTGTTGACAACTTGCCAAATAATCGTACCCTCAGTGCAACGCGCTGCACGAACGTATTTACTTCATTTTAACGCTGTGCCATAAAAAAGGCAGACGGTGATTCCACCGCCTGCCTTCTGTTTGTGCGTACCTGCGGACGTGGCGCCGTAAGACTGCCCAGACCACAGGTCCGTACCGTTGCAAGTCGGTTCTAGTGCCCCAAGGCTCCATTGACAAGCCACAGGCTAGTTGCCGGCGGCGCGCGCACACGGAAATGATCCGTTGCGTGCCCGTTCCGGCCAACCATAGGAACCGACACAGATGCCTGCAAAACTGACCTTTTCCCCGTGGGCAACGGGGACATGGCGCTGATCAACCTCGACAACAAGCGAAATCGGGCTTGTAGTAGATGATTGCGGCCGCGGCGGCGATGGTCAGCAGATTGAGCACGATGCCATAGGGCTTCAGCGCCAGGAGATTGCGGTAATAGCCGTAGGCGATGTTCTCGTTGAAAAGAATCCGAAATTTCTCGGTGTCGCGGGTGTTCTCGCGCAGCCAGCTGCTCGACAATGTCTGGGGCGAGACGATCTACATCGACGAGCGCACCGTGGACGTGCATGTCGGGCGCTTGCGCAAGGCGGTCAACAATGGCCGCATGCCGGATGTCATCCGCACCATACGCGGCGCGGGCTACGCGATCAGGGAAGATTGACGCTCAGGCCACGCTCTTCCCGGCGGCGCTGCCTTTCGCCTGGACGCCTGGCGCGAAAATCTCCTGGTCGACAAAGCCGAGCGCGCGCATGGCGCAGCCCTCGCGGATCAGCGGCAGTTCGTTCGGCTCGGTGTCGAACGAGATCGATTTCGAATGCTGGCCGCCGGCGGTCTGGGCGATCGCCTCGCGCAGCGCCGGCTCGATCAGGTCGAAGGCGGCGGCGCTGACGCCGACCATGGCGACCGGTGCGGGATCGATCAGCGCGAACAGGCTGCCGAGGCCGAAGCCGAGCGCCTCGCCGGCCTTGCGATAGGCTTGGCGCTCCGGACCGTCGCCGGCGCGCGCCCGCGCTGCGAGCGAGCGCA
>NZ_RZOT01000152.1:0-11352 GCF_003999085.1 Mesorhizobium sp. M4A.F.Ca.ET.090.04.2.1 | reverse complement strand
GTTCTTCGGCGCCGTGGGCGTGCTGGTTTCGCTGGCGGTCGGCCTGTGGACGGACCAGCTCATCCGCGACCTGTTCGAACGCGCCGAATGGCTGGGCTGGCTGGCCGCCGGCATGGCGGCGATCGCGGTGTTCGCGCTCATCATCATCCTGGTGCGCGAATTCCTGGCCATTGCCCGCCTCGCCGAGGTCGAGAAGCTGCAACGGCGCGCGCTCGACGCCGTCTCCAGAGACGACCCGAAGGCTGCGCGCTCCGTCGTCGACGAGCTTTCTGCCTTCGTCGCAGCCAAGCCGGAGACCGCGGCCGGCAGGCGCTCGCTCGCCGGGCTGCGCGGCGAGATCATCGACGGCGGCAATCTGGTGCGGCTCGCCGAGACCGAGATCCTCGGCCCGCTCGATGCCCGCGCCAGGGTGATGATCCTCGAAGCGGCAAAGCGTGTGTCGCTGGTCACAGCTGTTAGTCCGCGCGCCCTCGTCGACGTCGCCTATGTCGTGTTCGAGGCCGGGCGGCTCATTCGCCGCCTCTCGGAGCTCTATGGTGGCCGGCCGGGCACGCTTGGCTTCTTCCGGCTGGCGCGCAGCGTCCTTGCCCATCTGGCGGTCACCGGCTCGATCGCCGTCGGCGACAGTTTCGTGCAGCAGATCGTCGGTCACGGCCTTGCCGCGAGGCTTTCGGCGAAGCTCGGCGAAGGCGTCGTCAACGGCATGATGACGGCACGAATCGGCATCGCGGCGATGGAAACGGCCAGGCCCCTGCCCTTCATCGCCGTCAGGCGGCCGGGACTGAGCGATTTCCTCTCCGCGCTGACATCGTTCGCGGCAAGGAAAGACGGTGAAACTTCGGCCTCCGGCAAGTAATCGGCGCGGCCAAGTGACGAAGCATTAACCAATCTTGTTCATGGTCTGACACGTCTAGCAAACAGCGTCCTTGCTGCCGGGTGTCGTCTATGAAAAGTGTAAATCTGTCCTGCGTCCTGTCTTTCGCGGTCGCGGTTGCGGCACCTTTGAGTTTTGCCGAAGAGGCCTTTGGCGCAGAGCCCGACAAGCAGTTCTTCCAGTCGGTCGAAGGCAGGTGGGTCGGCCCGGGCGAAATCGTCGCCGGCAAGTACAAGGGCACGAAATTCACCTGCAATTTCAATGGCACGACGCCTGACGGCAAGACCGGGATGACGCTCGACGGCGATTGCCGGGTTGGCGTGTTCACCCAGAAGATGTCCGCGACCGTCGAACGCAAGGGTCGCGAAGGCTACAAGGGCAACTTTATGGGTGGATCGTCCGGCAATGGGCTCGACATTATCGGCGGCAATGTCGTCGACACCCAGAAGGTCGTGTTCACCATCAACCGCAATCAATTAAACGGTGTCATGCAGGCGCGCATCCCGGACGACAATTCGATGACGGTGACGGTCGCCGTGCGCGTCAACAAGCAGTTGGTGCCGGTGATCGGCATGAGCCTGAAGCGGATCGACACAGTCGAGGTCGGCTCGATCGCTCCGAACTGATATCCAACAACAGCAACGAAAAAGGCGGCGGCCTCGGGCCACCGCCTAGCCCGTTTCGATTCGGACGCTCAGCCCTTGATGGCGGCGGTCACTTCGTCATAGGCCTTGCAGGCCTCGGCCAAAGTCGAGGCGTCCTTGTACTTGTCCGTCACAGCCTGCACCTTGGCCGACAGGTCGGCTGCCTTGGACGGATCCTTGGTGATCGCTTCCTGCAGCGCGGCAGTCATGTCCTGCGCCTTCTTGGTCGCCATTTCGGCGGTACACTCAGGCGCCTTCGAGCAGGCCGAACCAGCAAGCGCCGCAACACCCACGGCAACGAGCAAAAACTTCTTCATGTCAGTCATCTCCTCAAAAAAAGGCAGCGGCTTGATCGCCGCTCCCTCCCATGGCCGAAGCCAAGCGTCCCTTAACTGTCGATTGTGGCAGCACGCAACGCGTGCACCGCATAAACTTGTGTAACGCGGCTGCAACACAGGCAGAGGCCGGATTCGTGTTGTTCGCCGCCGGTCGATGCCCCTAGCCTTGCCTCCCGACCCCACGACATGCGAGGTAGCCTGCAGAAACGGAAAAGGCGGCATGGCGGCGGAAACATCGGGCAGCGATCTGATCCAAGTGGTGGCGCTGCTCGCGGCCGGCGTGGTCGCCGTCCCGATCTTCAAGCGCATGGGGCTCGGCTCCATCCTCGGCTACCTCGCCGCCGGCGTGATCATCGGCCCGTTCGGCCTTAGAGTCTTCTCCGAATCGGAAGCCATCCTTCACGTCGCCGAGCTCGGCGTCGTCATGTTCCTGTTCATCATCGGGCTGGAGATGCAGCCGTCGCGGCTCTGGGGGCTGCGCCGCGAGATCTTCGGCCTCGGCGCGCTGCAGGTCGGCGTCTGCGCGGCGCTGCTCACCAGCGTCGGACTGGCCGGCGGCTTTCCGGTTGCGCAATCCTTCGTCGCCGGCGCCGGTTTCGTGCTGACCTCGACGGCGATCGTCATGCAACTTCTGGAGGAACGCGGCGAGATCGCGACACCCAAAGGCCAGCGCATCGTTTCCATCCTGCTGCTGGAGGATCTGGCGATCGTGCCGCTGCTGGCGCTGATCGCCTTCCTGGCGCCCGGCGGTGCCGAGATGAGCCTGTCGCAGCGGCTGACCGAGGTCGGTATCGGCCTTGCCGCGATCGTCGGCCTGGTGGTGGCCGGCCGTTATCTGCTCAATCCGTTCTTCCGCATCCTGGCGGAAGCGCGCGCCCGCGAGGTGATGACGGCGGCCGCGCTGCTGGTGGTGCTGGGGTCGGCGCTTGCCATGCAGCTTTCGGGCCTGTCGATGGCGATGGGTGCGTTCCTCGCCGGCGTACTGCTTTCCGAATCGACCTTCCGTCACCAACTGGAGGCCGACATCGAACCGTTCCGGGGCATACTGCTCGGCCTGTTCTTCCTTGCTGTCGGCATGTCGCTCGACTTGCATGTGGTGGCCGCCAACTGGCGGCTGGTGGCCATCTACGTCGTCGCCTACATGGTGATGAAGGCGCTTGGCATCTACCTCGTCGCCCGCATGCTGAAGACCGGTCACCGTGAGGCGCTGGAACGCGCCGTGTTCATGGCGCAGGGCGGCGAATTCGCTTTCGTTCTGTATTCGGCGGCGGCTGCGGTCGGCATCATCGACGGCCAGGCCAATGCGACGCTGACGGCAATTGTCATCATTTCCATGGTACTGACGCCGCTCGCTATCGTTGCGCTGCGCTACGTGACGCCGCGCGACGAGCAGTCACTCGAAGGAGTCGATGTCGCCGAAGGCCTTTCCGGCAGCGTGCTGATCATCGGCTTCGGCCGTTTCGGCCAGATAGCCTCGCAGCCGCTGCTGCTGCGCGGCATCGATGTCTCGATCATCGACAACGAGGTCGAGATGATCCAGGCTGCGGCCGATTTCGGCTTCAAGGTCTATTACGGCGACGGCACGCGGCTGGACATCCTGCACGCGGCCGGCGCCGGGCGGGCGCGTGCGGTGCTGATCTGCGTCGACAAGCCGGAAGCGGCGGTCCGCATCGCGCAATTGATCAAGGCCGAATTCCCGCTGGTCACGATCCTGGCGCGCGCCTTTGATCGCGGCACCGCCCTGCAGCTCATTCGCGCCGGCGTCGACTACCAGCTGCGCGAGACATTCGAATCGGCGCTGGGCTTCGGCGGCTCGGCGCTCGAAGCGCTTGGCGTCGATCCGGAAGACGTCGCCGAGGTGATCGAAGATGTCCGCCGCCGCGACACCGCCCGCTTCGAGACGCAGCTGGCAGAAGGCGTGCGCGCCGGACAGCGCTTCCTGAAAGGCAATATAGGCACGCCGATCCCAACGCCGCTGACGCCGCCGCGCCGTACCGGCCAGGCGCTCAACGAGGAGACGGCCGGCGTGCTGAGCAAATCCGAGCCCGCGGAGGAATAGAGAGATGGCTGAACTGGACAAACGGGCGCTCGCCGTCACCGCATTCTGGCGCGATGCCGGCGAGGATGCCTGGTTCGAGAAGAACGATGCCTTCGACGCGGAATTCCGCAACCGGTTTCTCGACCTGCACTTCGCCGCCGCACGGCGCGAATGCGACGACTGGTGTGAACACGCCGAGGGTTCGCTGGCGCTGATGGTCCTGCTCGACCAGTTTCCGCGCAACTGCTTTCGCGGCACCGGCCATATGTACGCAACCGATCCGCTGGCGCGCCATTTCGCCGGCAAGGCGATCGCCGCCGGCCATGACCTGGCGCTCGAAGAGGACATTCGCTTCTTCCTCTATCTGCCCTTCGAGCATTCGGAGCTGCTCGTCGACCAGGCGCGCTCGGTGGAGCTCACATCCACCAGTGCCCAACCCTATCTGAAATATGCGGTCGAGCACCGCGAGATCATCCAGCGCTTCGGCCGCTTCCCGCACCGTAACCGCATGCTTGGCCGCGAGACGACACCGGAGGAACAGGCCTTCCTCGACGACGGCGGCTTTTCCGGCTGACTTCAGCCAACTGCCGCCGTCGGTCCGCTGTTCCTATTCCAGCCACCAGTCGCGGCCGGACGGCAAGCGCTCGATGCCCGAAATGTCGACGGTGCCGAGGCGTTCCGAGACGCTCTTGCCGCCTATCGCCAGCTCCGGCGCGATTTCGGCCAGGGGCGCCAGCACGAAGGCGCGCTCCAGCATGCGCGGATGCGGCACGTCCAGACCAGTCTCGTGGATGATCCGGTCGCCGAACACCAATATGTCGATATCGATCAGCCGCGGCCCCCAGCGCTCCTCGCGCACCCGCTTCAGCCGGCGCTCCGCGTCGAGGCAAAGGTCGAGCAGTTCGCGCGGGGCGAGTCCGGTCGTGATCGTGGCGGCGGCATTGAGGAAATCGGGCTGGTCGAGCTTGCCCCAGGGCGGCGTGCGGTAGAGCGAGGACACAGCGACGACGCTTGTCTTGTCGTCGCCATCCAGAAGGCGCAGTGCTGCCGCCATCGATCGGGCGGGATCGCCAAGATTGCCGCCAAGGCTGAGGTAGACCGTGTTATTCGGGCCAGACAACTGTCACCTCGACATGGTCGAGCACGCCGGGCACCGGCGCGTTGGGCTTGCGCACGGTGATCTCGGCTCTCTTGATTTGCGGAAACCCCGCCGTCAGCGCCTTGGCCACTTCCAGCGCCAGCGCCTCGATCAGGAAACGCCGGTGCCCGGTGATGATCTTCTCGATCACCGCGAAGGCGACGCCATAGTTGACGGTGTCCTCGATGGAATCCTCGACGAGCGCCCGGCCCGGCTCGACGGTCAGCGCCGCGTCGACGTAAAAACGCTGGCCGAGCGTCTCCTCCTCGTCCAGCACGCCGTGCCGGGCAAAGAAGGCGCAGTTCTTCATGCGGATGACATACATGGCTCAGCGTCCGGAGGGGTCGGTTTCACGCGCCAGCATAGCATCGGCCAGCGCCAGCGCATCCACGTTGATTGCGACATCGTGGACGCGAAATAGATGCGCGCCTTTCAATCTCAAAATGACGCTGGTCGCCGCTGTTCCGGCCCCGCGCCCGAGGGCGTCCCGCCCGGTCACCGCACCGATGAAGCGCTTTCGCGATGTGCCGGCCATCAGCGGGTAACCCAGCGCATGGAGCTCGGAAAACCGCGCCATCAGATCGAGGTTTTCCTCCGCCGTTTCCTTGGCGAAGCCGAAGCCGGGATCGAGCACGATCTGATCGTCGGCGATGCCGCCGGCCCGCGCGATCTGCAGCGATTTCCTGAGAAAGAAAAGCTGATCATCGATGACGTCGGGCAGCTTTCGCCTGCCGCGCCCGGTGTGCATGATGACGAGGCCGGCGCCGTTTTCGGCGGTGACGCGGGCAATGCCCGGCTCGCGCTGCAGGCCCCAGACATCGTTGACGATATGCGCGCCGGCGGCGACGGCCAGACGCGCGGTGTCCTCGCGATAGGTGTCGACCGAGATCAGCGCTTCGCCAGATTTGGCGAGCGCCTCGATGACCGGCAGGACGCGTGCCTGCTCTTCCTGGCCGTTCACGGCTGACGCGCCTGGCCTGGTCGATTCGCCGCCGACATCGATGACGGCGGCGCCCTCCTCCACCATGCGGCGCGCCTGGTCGAGCGCCGCGTCGCGCGCGGCGAACAGCCCGCCATCGGAAAAACTGTCCGGCGTGACGTTGAGGATGCCGACCACGACGGCCTTGCCGCCAAGGTCGAGATGGCGTCCATGCGCCAGCTGCCATCGCCTCGTCGTCATCGTCCGTCAACCATCTTGTGATCCCGCTGGAAATCAAATCCGTTGCGCCGAGAGCGGCCGTAAAGCAAGGTGGCCGAAGAGGCAACATGATGAAACGTTCGCTCGCTTGCGCCCTGATGCTCGCTTTGATGGCCCTGCCGGCCGGCGCGGCCAATCTGGTCAAGACCTACAGCTACTTCGCCATTGGCGGCCGCACGCTGGACGATATCGAGACGCAGCTTTCCAAGCACGGACCGCAGGTGAAAAGCACCGGCTCGCGACACCCGGGCGCGACGCAAATGGCGTTCACCACCCGCGTCAGCTATGCGGAAAGCTCGGGCTCCTGCCGCATCGCCGACGCCATCGTGACCGTCAAGGTCAAGGTGATCCTTCCGGAATGGCGCCGCTCGCGCAAAGCGGATGCCGACGTGAAGCTGTTCTGGGACACGCTGTCGGCCGACATCAAGCGCCATGAGGAACGCCATGTCGAGATCGCCAAGAACCACGCCAGGCAACTGGAGGATGCGCTGAAGGCGAGCTATCCGCAACGGAGTTGCGCCGAGGCCAAGGCGAGAGCCGCGCAGATCACCGCGGCCGAACTCGCCAGGCACGACCAGGACCAGGTGCGGTTCGACCGCGTCGAGAGCGTCAACTTCGAAAGCCGCATCCTGCGGCTGCTGCGCTATCGGATCGAGCGCATCGAGAGCGGCCAGCTGCCGCCCGCCTGATTTTCGCCGGCACCAAGGGCGCCGGTGGCGCAGGCCAATTTCGCCGAAGCATAGTGCCAGGCGGCAAAAACTTTCGAGCCCCTGTCGAAATCGGCCTATATGGGGCGACATATGTCAGGTTCGCTGAGGCGGAGCCTGAGAGCACGAGACATCCAATCGACGCGGTGGATGCGTCGAACCGGCCAAGCCGGCCGCCCTGCCCCCAGGGTGCGCGCAAGCCCACGAAAGAACGAGACCATGGATCAGGCTGTCGACAAGCCGGCGACAATTGCAGCGACGTCGCCGCTGACGGAGAGCGAGAAGAACGCCATCATCGGCGGCGTGCTGTTGTCGATGCTGCTGGCAGCGCTCGACCAGACCATCGTCGCCCCGGCCATGCCGACGATGGCGCATTTGCTCGGCCATGCCGAATATCTGCCGTGGATCGTGACCGCCTATCTGCTCACCGCGACGGCTATGGCGCCACTTTATGGCAAGATTTCCGATGTTCATGGCCGCAGGCCAACGCTCTACGCGGCGATCCTTATCTTTCTCGCCGGATCGCTGGTCAGCGCAATGGCGCCCAACATGCTGGTGCTAGTCGTCGGGCGCGCTATTCAGGGCGCCGGCGGGGGTGGCTTGTTCGCGCTGGCACAGACGGTGATCGGAGACCTCGTGCCGCCGCGTGAGCGGGCGCGTTACGCGGCCTGGATCGCGGGTACCTGGGCTGTCGCCAGCATAGCCGGGCCGCTTTTGGGCGGCACCTTCGCCGAACATCTGCACTGGTCGCTGATCTTCTGGATCAACCTGCCGCTCGGCCTGCTGGCCATGGCAATCATCAACAAGCCGCTGAAGAAGCTGCCGATCGCGGCAAAACATCATCGTGTCGATGGTCTCGGCGCGGCGCTGCTGATAGCGACTACTGCCCTGCTGCTACTGGCGCTGAATTGGGGCGGCAGCGCCTACCCCTGGCTGTCGCGCGAAATCCTCGGGCTGCTCGCCTGTTCGGCGGTTATCTGGAGCGCTTTTGCGCTGTGGCTCATGCGCGCCGCCGAGCCGCTGATCTCGCTTGAGGTGCTCAGCAACCCGATCGTGCTGGCCGGCACCTTGTCCTTGTTCCTGCTGCAGGCCGCCAATATCGGCCTGGCGGTCTATCTGCCGGTCTACCTGCAGTCGATCGTCGGGCTTTCGGCCGGTGAATCGGGCATTGCGCTGCTCGGGCTGATGCTTGGCACTGTCGCCGGCGCGACGTTCAGCGGGCGCACGATACCGCGCTTCGTCCATTACAAGCGGATCGCCATGATCGGAGTGAGCTTCGCCATAGTCTGCCTTGGGGTGCTCAGCCTCGTCGCCGGGCATGCCTCCCTTTTGGTCGTTGAAATCCTGACGACCTGCATTGGCCTCGGCAGTGGGACGACGTTTCCGGTTGCGACTGTCTCGGTCCAGAACGCTGTCGATCAGGCGCATCTCGGTGTCGCCACGGGTGTGCTCACCTTCCTTCGTTCTTTGGGCAGCGCCCTTGGGGTGGCAATATTGGGCGCGGTCGCGCTGGGCTATGGCCTGCCATTGGCCGGCGAAGGCGCGCATTCAGCTGGCGCCGCCGCCTCTGCTGAAGCATTCATGATGATCTTCCTCGTCGCGGCGGTAATCCTGCTGATGGCGCTTGCCGCGCTCGGGCTGATGCCGGAAAAGGCGCTTCGCGGCCATCTCGAAACCGCAGCCCCGGTGCTGGCCGAGTAGCGAAGCCTTCAATCGTGGACGCCGAGCTTCTTCTGCAGGCTGGTCGACGAGGTCGTGTACTGGAAGACGATGCGTTCGCCGGGGCTGACGATGCGCTTGGCCGCCTGCGCCATCAACGCCACCTCGTGGAACCCCGACAGGATCAGCTTCAGCTTGCCGGGATACCAGTTGATGTCGCCGACGGCGAAGATGCCGGAGACCGAGGTCTGGAATTTCTCCGTGTCGACCGGGATCAGGTTCTCATGCAGGTTGAGTCCCCACTCCGCGATCGGCCCGAGCTTCATGGTCAGGCCGAAGAAGGGCAGCATGCGAGTGCATGGCACCTCGATGTCGCCGTCAGGTCCCTTGATGGTAGCCGATGAGAGCTGGCCGTCGGCGCCGGTCAGGCCGCTCACCTGGCCGACCTGGAAATCCAGCTGCTTCATCTCCTGCATGGCGTACATCTTGTTGACGCTGTCGGGTGCGGCCCGGAACTCCGGACGGCGGTGGACCAGCGTCACGCTCCTTGCCACCGGCTGCAGGTTCAGCGTCCAGTCGAGCGCCGAATCGCCGCCGCCGACGATGACGAGGTCATGGCCGCGGAAATCCTCCATGCGGCGCACGGAATAGAAGACGCTCTTGGCTTCATAGGATTCGATGCCAGGAATGGGCGGCCGCTTGGGCTGGAACGAGCCGCCGCCGGCGGCGATCACCACCACCTTGGCCTCGAACAGCTCGTCCTCGTCGGTGGTGACGCGGAAGCTGCCGTCATCCAGCTTCTCCAGGCTGGAGACCATGCGATTGTAGGTGAATTCCGGCTTGAACGGGTGGATCTGCTCGAGCAGCTTGTCGACCAGGCCCTGAGCCGTGATCAACGGCCAGCCGGGAATGTCGTAGATCGGTTTTTCCGGATAGAGCTCCGCGCACTGGCCGCCGGGCCGGTCGAGGATGTCGATCAGATGGCACTTCATGTCGAAGAGGCCAAGCTCGAACACGGCGAACAGGCCTACAGGCCCAGCCCCGACGATGAGTACGTCCGTCTTGATCGTGTCACTCATGCGATACGCCTTGTTGCCAATCCGGGGCGAGACTGCATGAGCAACGGCCTGCTGCCAAGCGGCCAAGGCAAAATTTGGCTGGCCGAGGGTCAGCCCTGGCGGGCCGGCACGCGCACGACCAACCCGTCGAGGGCGTCGCGCACCTTGATCTGGCAGGACAGGCGCGAGTTCGGCTGGACGTCATAGGCGAAGTCCAGCATGTCCTCCTCCATCGCCTCCGGCTCGCCGACTTCCGCCGTCCAGGACTCGTCGACATAGACATGGCAGGTTGCGCAGGCGCAGGCGCCGCCGCACTCGGCCTCTATCCCCGGGACGGCGTTGCGGATGGCGTTCTCCATCACGGTCGAGCCGTTTTCGGCATCCATGTCGAACTGTGTGCCGTCATTGGCAATGAAGGTCAGCTTGGTCATTTGTCACCTGAAGGGGAGTTCCAGCCGAGATAATCACTCCGGCGGACAAGTCAACTGCGGCGCGAAAACGCCGCGCCGTGACGTTTTTTCGGAAATCCGGCCAAAGCGCGTCCGGCGGGCGCCGCGCTTAGGTTGTTGTTTCGCACATGTCGCCATCCCGGGACCGCCGCACACCTTTGAGCGATTGTCCTAGCGGCTGATGGCGGCAATGAAATCGCGCACTTCCTCGATTAGCACGCCGAGCCGCTTGAGGGTCTTGATGTCTTCGGGCTGGCCTTCGACGGCCGCGGCGCAATCGGCGATTGCAAACGCACCCACTCCGCGCGCCGAGCCCTTCAGCCCATGCGCCAGGAGCAGCCTCTCCTTGACGTCCGCGTCGAGGATCTTGTCGCGCACGGCAAGCGCCTGCTGTACGAACAACGCCAGCACCTCCTGCTCGAGAACGCGATCGCCCATCGTCTGGCGCGAAAGATGCGCGAGATCCACAGGTCGTGACTGGGCCGTTCCCGAAACGTCGCCGCCGGGCATGGAAAAGGCAATGCCGCTTTCGCCGCGCATGGATATTGCAGCTCCTAGGTGTCTGACTGCCTGGAAAACTAGGCGAATCCCGTAGCAAACGGGTTAATGATTGGTCTGAAAAAATGTTGACAGGGAGGCGCCGAAATCACGTCTCCGTTAACCCTATATTTAAAGTTTTACGTATCGCCCAGAATGCAGGTTTTCTTTACCCCTGTGTGTCATTACGATACGAGGGTCCATTTTCAGCCTCCTGCGTGGGATAAGACAAGCCAGAATCTCGGGCCAAAATCATAAGTTCCTCGGCAGCTAGTACAGGGTAGCGAAGGCATGGCGAAGAAACCAACGACACGAACTCTCGACAGCGACGTAGCCAAGGAACTCGAACGGGCGCTCGACCTGGATTTGAGCGTAGAGGGAGATGGCGACGGCGGCCTCGATATGGCGGCGTCGATGGAAGACCTGGAAGCGCAGATTTCAGCCGCGGCTGACGAGCTGGCGCGCGAAGGGCGCAGCCAGAAGGAGGAGCCGGCGGTCGTTCAGAACCAGAACGCAAAACCAGCACACAACACGCAGCCGGCGGCGAAGCCCAAGCCGGCCGAGTTGCGTCCGGTTGAAACGCGCAACGGCGCGCAGCCGGCCGGCTTCACCCCGGCCAATGATGACCGCCAGAAGGATTATCGCACGCTGCTGCACGGTCTCAACCGGCGCGCGTCGAGCACCATCTACTGGGTCGTGGCGTTCATTTCGC
>NZ_RZOT01000151.1:0-11377 GCF_003999085.1 Mesorhizobium sp. M4A.F.Ca.ET.090.04.2.1 | reverse complement strand
ACCGTATTAAATGCAAGTCTTTTTTCTTGACAGACGCCGATTACTGTGCATGTGCCGTCCGGCCTGTTGCAGTCGGGCAACAAGACATGGACCGGGTAGTTTACGGGGTATCTTACTGTTCAGGCAAAAATAATCATAAGCGATTACAGAAACTTAGGCCTTCGCATGTGACGGTCACTCCCTCCGCCAAGTTGTCTATAAAACCAAATACTTAACAAGCAAAACGGACCTTGCCATAACGGCAACCCGTCCCAAAAGAGAAAGCCCGCCGCCGTGAGGCAGCAGCCATTTTCGCCGCGTGCCGGCGGTCAAGGCTTCTTATCGCCGTTTGGATTTGGAACCGGCGCCTCTCGGACATCTCGCGGAGGCGGATCAACATGCTGAGGTTCTGGCGCGTCCTTGTCATGAGGCCGGACTTGCGCCTCTTTCGGATCTGGCTTCGGCGGGGGCCGCTCTTTGGTCTGGTTTGGCATCAGCGCTCTTCCCTCGCTTGAAACCCCACAGCAAACCCATTTGTTCCGATGGGACGGAAGCCTTGGCCTATGCCAATTGCGGCGCGCCATACGCGCCAGGGCAACTTTCGTTCGTCGACCCGTTAGCCGAGCATCCGGCGCTTTATCGTTCGGGTCGATCGCTCTCGCGTCCTTCAAGCACTGCTCCGACAGTCAGCCTGCACATCTTTCATCGCTGCTCAAAGGGTGACGTCACCTCGTTGCTGCGAGACAGCAATGCGCTCCTAACCAAACCGGCCCGGCTTAGAACCAGGAAGGCGGGACTTCATGGAATAACCGGTCAGCTCTTGGCGGGGTTGGGTGCGCCGTAGAACTGGACGCCAAGCCGCTCCTTCCTTCGCCAGCGCACCACCGTTTGATAGGTGGCCGCATCGTCAGGCACATGCAGGAGAAAACGCTCCGGCACGAAGGCGTCGGCAGGAACGCGCAGTTCGGCCCCTCTTTCATGCTGATTGTGGACGGAACAGCCGATCGCCGGGTTGTCAGGACCCGCGACGATCGTGGCCTCCTTCAGGACAATCTCACGTTGGTGAAGGCGACGCTCTCGTCTGGGTTCATCGGGTTCCATGCGCGTGCCTTGCTCGATCCGGAATCACCCTCGCGGCGGGCGCCCCTCATATTAGCCGGCGCTTTATTGACCTGCCAGCTACGCGAGGTCGAATGATATCCCAAAGACAACCCGCTTCGCTACCGGCCACCTCGGGCCGCCGGCGGACCCACTGCATGGAATTGGCGACTGCCGGGCAGTCCGGGCGCGGCAATCGGCGCCATCCACGAGGATCCGGCGCATCGCTGAAGGAACTGGCCGCGCGCGCCGGCATGTCGCGGTCGAGCTTCGCGCTGAAGTTCAGGGAAACGGTCGGCGTGCCGGCGATGGATTACCTGACGCGCTGGCGCATGCTGCTGGCCAGCGACAGGCTGGAGAACAGCGATGATCCCATCTCGGCCATAGCGACGTCACTCGGCTATGAGTCCGAAAGCGCTTTCAGCACCGCTTTCAAGCGGGTCATAGGCCGCTCGCCACGGCAATACAGCCGCGACCTGACCACCGCTCCCGCGCACGAGGACATGGAAGCTTCTCGCTCGGATCAGTTCGATCCCGCCGCGGGCTGAGGCGGCTGGCCATGCGCCGATTTGTGTTACCGCCTGACGGGAAGTCTCCCACTCCGACGCCAGAATTGTCCGGCCAAGGCAATACCACGCTCAACCGTACATCTTGAGGTTGAGGTCGATTTCGGCTATTACTATGTCGGGAGGGGTAGTAGCTGTGAAAGTCGTCATTCGCGTGATCGAGGACGCGGCAAATCTCGTTGCCGTCGCCGCCATGCTGTTGGTCTTGCTGCCATTCCTTGCGCTTGACAAGGCGGAGCAAGCGACCAGGTGGGCCCGGCAGAAAAAGTAGCCGCTTACTTAAACACAGCTCGAATTTGCTTGCGAAAGGCAGGCTTGGCCATTCGTCCATGGCCTGCCCCAACGGACCGCGCCAATGGCCGGTGCCCTATGGTCGAGCCTTACTGGATCGATGGCGCCACGCGCATTGCAATCAAACCAAGCCCAAGCAACCTTTTGTCTTCAGGCGTCACCCTCGATGCAGCCACGGAGGCCTCAGGCCTCAACTCGATCGTCGTGAAGCCCGACTGCCGCAGGAGCATACGGGGAATGACGATGCGATGCTCTTCCGGCTGCATGGACCGTGCAACGCTGATCGTGGTGATGGGGGTTTGGTTGACGCGCACTTCGACGCGCGGAATTCGGCCGTCCTTGTCGGCAAGCTGCATGATCCGGAGATCGATGACAACGCCGCGGCTGCCCAGGTCGCGGTTGGGCAATAGTATGCGCTGCGCCTTGTCCCTGCCCCAACGGCCCCAGGCCTCCGGCGAATACCATCCTCGATCGAGAAGCGGTTCCAGCTCACCGCCGGCGGCGGCGCTGAGCCATCGATCGGAAAGCAACAGAGGCTGCGAACAGTCCGACTTGGGCAAGCGATACAGGCGGCGAAGCGGGTCGTCACTGACCAGCCGCGCGCCGACCGCGCTCAGCCGGCTGTCCCATGCCGCGAGCTCGGTAGCGTCGTAGCCGCGGCGATCCACCAGCACCGCGTCGAAATTGTAGCCGGCTGACAGTTCGGCCAGGGCGCAGGGCGAGTCTGCGGTCTTCAGCAGGAGTTGCAGGTGTGACAGATTTTCGCTTCCCCGCGAGCCGCCGTAACTCCAGTGCCTGGAACTGCCCGGAGCGCTGAAGACAAAGGGCAATAAATGGTTGTAGGGCTCGAAGCCGCGGATCGTGGGCGCTTCGGGCCAGGCCGCCATCGGCAGCTGGAGAATCCGCCGCAGCCCTTCAGAATCCGCCACCGCCAAAGTCGCGCGGATGCTTGTCATCTCCGTGGCAAAAGCCGGCTGGCGCTGCAAGGCGTGCTGCTGTCGGGCAAACAGCGCAAAGCTGCCAATGCTGTTCACAAGCACCAGGACAACGAGAGCTACCGCGGCTGTCACGCCGCCGATCGAACGGCCGAACCTTGATCGCAGCCGGAGCACCACCCGCTGCCATAACCCGAAGAACACCAGCAGCGCCGCGAATGCAAAGAACGGCGCGATGCGATTCTGTGCGCGGATCTCCGGCCTGATCAACAGATTGAAGATCAATCCCAGACCGAAGGGCGCACAATAGATCATGCAGAAGACGAGATATGCGTTCAATGTCGGCGTCAGGCCTCCGTAGGCCAGCCGGACACCAGGACCGCGCCTTCGCAACAGCAATGAACCAAACAGGGCGGCCAGCAATGCGAAAGCGGACAGGACGGGGCCAGGCCAGGCGTCCGTCCCCTCGGTCTTGCCGCGGATGGCCATGTAATCACGCAGTGCATTCCGCGCGACGCCGAATGGCTCCAGCCCGATGATCACGTCGGAGATACGAAAACCATAGAGCGGCTGGTCGGCTGCTGTTCTTGCTGGGAAGCCAGCGTCGCCTGGCGTGACCGCGACGAAGAACGCCAGGATTGGCACCAGCACGGCCAGCGTCACGCCAGCCGGCAGTGCCATGGCCGGCAGATAGCGCCAGTCCCGCTCCTGCGTGGCCAGGGCCAGCCCGACAAAACCCCAGGTAAGCAGGGAAAAGAAGCTGTAGTAGATTCCGGACGTGGCGATAACCATGCAGCATGCGAGCGTGACCGGATCCTTGACCATGCCGGTCGGCGACCGATTGCGAACGGCCGTGACAATGCGAGGCAGGATCAGGAACGCAAGCGGCGCCGCATAATAGGCGGCGAGATAGTCATGCCCGGTCGAACGCTCTGCGAAATAGGGAATGAACGCAAAAGCGAAAGCGCCCGCGAGGCACCACCAGGGCCGTATCTGAAAGCTGCGCAGAGCGCAGAAGGCAGCCGCGAAGTTCACCGCGACGATGATGACGAAATATACATTGGCGCCAACGATCACGTCGCCGGTCAGGCGAGTGGTCAGAAATTGCACGACGCGTTCGGTAAGGTCGGTGAAAGGAAAGCCGAGCAGATCCAGCCGATCGGGAAAACCCACCGCATCCGTTCGAAAAATATGCGGCCAGTCGAGAAATAGCCTGCCGTGAAGCAGCAGGAAAGTACGATCGCCCCACAGACCAGTCGGGACGCCGAATCTCATGAATGGAACACCCGCCATCAGCCAGGCGAGCAGAATTCCCAAACAAAGGAGAAGTACAGGCCGCCTTCCAAGATCGGCGAAGAATGCGCTAGTGTATCGGATCATACGAGAGGCCAATCGCATGATGTCGACCACTAGCATGAACGCCATGGGCTGTCATGGAGCCTGATCCGGCGCTCGCTCACCAGCAAATCCTGAGTTCGCGGGCGCTGCGCAAGCTGATCCTTGAAGAATCACATCGCGCCCATGTCGGGCACATTGGCTCGGCCCTGTCCGTGGTGGATCTTCTCGCAGCACTCTATGGCGGAGCCATGCGACTGAACGCACCGGACGATCCGGATCGCGATCGTTTCGTTATGGGAAAGGGGCACGCGGCGCTTGCGCTCTACGCCGCCCTGTTCTTGCGCGGATGGCTAAGCCGCGCCGAACTGGCAAGCTATTGCGCCGATGATTCCCGCCTGGGCGTGCACCCGACCCATCACCTCCCAGGCGTCGACTTCTCGACCGGCTCGCTCGGCCTTGGCCTGTCGATCGGCGTCGGATCGGCGCTCGCCGCGCGCCTGCTCGGCAAGGACCGCCGCACCTATGTGCTGCTGTCCGATGCGGAATGCAATGAAGGATCGACCTGGGAAGCGGCGATGTTTGCCGGGCATCATCGGCTCACGAATTTGATTGTCGTCGTTGACGTCAATGGACAGCAGGCGCTTGGCCCGACCGCCGAGATCATGAACCAGGCACGGATGCCGGAACACTGGGCAAGTTGCGGCTGGACGGTCCGGGAGGTGGATGGACATGCGCCAGCGGCGGTTCGCGAGGCGCTGCGTCCGCATCGCCAGGAGCCGTTGGTGGTGCTGGCGCGGACCGTGTCGGGGCGCGGTGTGAGTTTCATGGAGCGCCAGGTGCGCTGGCACTATTTGCCGATGTCGGACGAAGACTTTGCCATCGCCCTGGCGGAGAGCGAGGCGCTGCAGTGAGGCGCGAGTTCATCGCCAAGCTCTGCGAACTCGCCGCGCGCGATCCGCGCATCATGTTGCTGACCGCAGACCTCGGCTTCTCTGTCGTGGAGCCCTTCGCGCAGGCCTATCCGGACAGATTCGTCAATGTCGGTGTCGCCGAGCAGAACATGATTGGCATCGCAACGGGTCTGGCGGAAGCCGGATTTCTTCCGTTCTGCTATTCGATCGCGACCTTTGCGACGCTGCGGCCTTACGAATTCATCCGCAACGGTCCGGTTGCGCACGAACTGCCCGTCCGCATCGTCGGTGTTGGCGGCGGCTTCGACTACGGCACGGGCGGCTCGACGCATCACAGCCTTGAGGACATTGCCGTCATGCGTGCGCTGCCTGGTATGATGGTTCTCGCGCCGGTCGATGGACCTCAGGCCGCCGCGGCGCTGGACTGCGTGTGGTCGGCGCCGTCCCCGGTCTATTTCAGGCTGGGCAAGGACAGTCCGCAGGGCGCGATCTCTGGCGGTCGATTTGAACTCGGGCGGGCTCAGACCATGCGTCGAGGCGCCGACGTGCTGCTCATTTCAACGGGTGCTCTGGCTGCGGAAACTATGACCGCTGCCGAGACGCTGGCAAGCGGCGGCGTGCAGGCGACGGTGTTGTCCCTCCCCTGCCTTGCGCCTGCGCCGCTGGCGGACCTGGGAACCGCATTGGCCGATGCCAGCGCCGTCCTGACGGTCGAGGCGCACCAGCAGACGGGAGGACTGGGTTCTTTGGTGGCGGAGGTTCTCGCGGAAGCCGGATTGGCGAGGCCTTTCCGCCGCCTCGCGGCAACCCAGCCCGGCGCAGGCCGCGGCGGCAGTGCGACCTGGCTGATGGAACGCAGTGGATTGAGCGCCGACCAGATTGCGTCTGCCGCCCGGGAACTGCATTTGTTGAGTTGCCATGAACCCGACAGTGTCGATCATCCTTCCCATCCATAACCAGGCCGACCATGTCGTCACCGTTATAGAGGAATATCATGCAACTCTCCGCAGCCTTTCGGTGACGTGGGAAATTATCCTCGTCGAGAATGGATCGCGTGACGACAGCGCCGCGCTCTGTGCGGAGCTGGCAATCCGCTATCCCAATGTGCGCACATTGAGAGCCGACAATGCGGGCTGGGGCCGCGCGGTCAGGACAGGCCTGGCGGCCGCCCGGGGAGAATTTCTATGCTATACGAATTCGGCGCGTACGGCGGGAGCTGATCTGCGCCGGGCGCTGGATGCCGGCATAAGCCGGCCGGACCGCGTCCTCAAGGCCGAACGGAAGCAGGGCCGGGCGTGGCTTCGCGCGCTTGGATCGCAGTTGTACAATCTCGAGGCGAGGCTGCTTTTCGGGCTGCGGCTGCGCGATATCAACGGCACGCCGAAACTGTTCCATCGCCGCTTCGAGGCGCTCCTGGATCTGCAGCGCGATGACGATCTGATCGATCTCGAATTCTGCATAATCTGTCGCCGCCATGGATACGCGATCACCCCCTTCGGCATGGCATCCGGCCCTAGACACGGCGGTCGCTCGACAACCGGATGGCGCACGGCCATGCGGCTCTATCGCGGCGCGCTGCGAATGAGGTTGCAAAGTTGAGCGACGGGAACGACGCCTTCCAGGCCGACCATCAAGCCTGGCGTGACCCGGCCAGCGTCGTGGCGCAGTGGCAGGACGCGGGAGCGATCGACAGCAGTCTGCTTGAAGTCGAGGTGACGGGGCCATGGTGGCAGAGTCTCGCCGAGGCCGGCGTCACCTTGCTGGTCAGCCGCGAATACGAGCATCTCCTGCTGGCGCTCTCGATGGCCTCGGGATCACCCCAGGTGAGCTACCTCAGGCTGCCGCACCCGTCGGGCATTGCCTTCGACGCGGCACGGGGGGAAGTCCATGTCGCAAGCACACGCAATCCGAATGTCTTGTACACGCTGCGGGCTGCGGACGGGCTTCTGCCACGCAGGGATCTCACATCGAAGGGCATTGCCGGAAACGTGCTCATGCCCGCGGGTGCCCGCTTCCTGCCGGGCAGCACATATCTCCACGATCTGGCGATGATCGGCCCTGAGCTGCATGGCAGTGCTGTTGGTGAAAACGCCATTGTCGCATTCCCGGCGCTCGGTGGCAGCCAGCGTGTATGGTGGCCGTCATGCATCGAGGGGGACGCGGGAGCGGATTTTGGCCTCAATCATTTGCAGCTCAATGGCATCGCGGCCGGAAAGAGTCTGGCCGAAAGCTGCTTCACGGCATCCAAGGACGATCTCGTCGGCGCACGACCTGGCCAGATCGAATTTGCCGTGGAAGGGCGCGGCGTCATCTTCAGCGGCGCGACGCGATTGCCGATGACGCGTGGATTGACCCGTCCGCACTCCCCCCGCTTCGTCAGCGATGCCTTGTGGGTTGCCAACAGCGGATTCGGCAGCGTCGTAAGCTGCGGACAGGATGGCAGCGTCGAGATCGTCGCGCGCCTGCGGGGCTGGACCAGGGGCCTGTGCGCGATCGGCAATCTCGCGATCGTTGGCACATCGCGGATCATTCCGCGCTTTCGTGCCTATGCACCGGGGCTCGAACCGGACAGATGCGTTTGCGGGCTGCATGCGGTCGATATCAAAAGCGGGCGAGTCGTGGCCAGCCTGGTCTGGCCGGCCGGCAACCAGATCTTCGCGATCGAGGCCGTCCCGTCGCGGATGATCGATCGCCTTCCATTTGACGGCTTTCGCCGGATGCCGGGCGCGGAACAGACGCTGTTCTATGCCTGGCAAGCCGGTTCCAGGAATGATGTTCGGAGGAATTGATGACCGACGGGTTTCGCTTGCTGATGCTTGGCGCCATGTACGAAAATGGCGGAAACACCACGCACCGCTTTCTCGACGGGCATCCGGAGATGTTCGTCTATCCGTTCGAGTCCCAGATCGGAACGCGCCTCGTCAACGACGCGATGACGTCTCTGTTCCCGGTCAAGTACCGCTGGCCGGCCTTCCCGCTCGATGCGGCTCCCGTGGACGACTACAAACTGATCATCGACGAAGAATGCAAGGTGCGTGCGCGCACACCGCATGTCAGCAAGTTTCGTGACACGGCCTTCGACTTCAACGACGATGAGCGTTGCGCTCGATACATCAAGCATGTGGAGGCCGTCGGCCGCGGCACGGCGAACAACGTCGCTGCTTTCTTCCGCTCCACATTCGACGCCTGGAAGGATTACAACCGCAGCGGCCGCGAGAAGGTCTATGTCGGGTACAGTCCGATCATCACCGTGGACTCGGAGGCGATCCTCGCCGCGATGCCCGGCGCGCACATGCTGCATGTCGTGCGCAATCCGTTCTCCGCCTACGCCGATACGAAGAAGCGGCCGGTTCCGATGCGCCTGTCGGACTATCTGCGGGCCTGGTGCCTGAACCAATACCATGCCCTGCTCGCGCGCAATCGTCATCCGGATCGGGTGCACATCGTGAGGCTGGAAGATGTCGTGTCCGACGCGCGCAAGGCTCTCGCGCCGGTTCTGTCCGCTCTGGGCATCGACGATCACGCCGCGCTGTCGGCGCCGACATGGAATGGACTGGCGCTGCGTGAAGTCTATCCCTGGGGAACGATCCGCCGCGCCACGCCGCAAGCCAATCGCGCGACGGCCGCGGAACTCTCGGTCGAGGAGCATGCGAAAGTCGCTGAGGCCGCCTGGCAGTATCTCGATGTGTTCGACTATGGCGAGTTCGCCAGGATGCGGCCCGGCTGAGATGCAGCGAGCCCTTGTGACCGGCGGCAGCGGCTTTGTCGGCGCGAGCCTGGTCCGACGGCTCCTGTCGCTGGGCTGGCAAGTCGATCTCCTGCTGCGACCTGGTTTCGCGACCTGGCGTGTTCCTGCAGAACAGCCGCGGCTCTCGATGCATGTCATCGATCTGACGGATGCTTCGGCCGTGGAAGCGCTGCTGCATCGACTGCGGCCGCGCCACGTGTTCCATCTGGCCGCGCATGGCGCCTATTCGTGGCAGACCGATGCGGCCAGGATCGCGAAGACGAACCTCGAAGCCACCCGCACGCTGGCGCTTGCTTCGCTCAAGGCGAATGTCGAGGCTTTCGTGCACACCGGCACCTCGCTGGAGTATGGCCGCAAGAGACACGCCCCGTCCGAGGACGAACCGGCTGAGCCCGAAGGGGCCTACGCAATCTCGAAGGCGGCGGCGACGGCGTTCTGCCGCGATCTTGCCAGACGATCCGGCATGCGCATTCCGACACTTCGTCTCTATTCGGTCTATGGGCCGTGGGAAGAGCCGCGACGCCTCGTGCCGTCACTGCTCCTCCATGCGATGGTCGGGAAATGGCCGCCGCTTGCGAACCCCAAGACGGCGCGTGATTTCGTCTGGGTCGAAGACGTCATCGACGCCTTGATCATCGCGGCAAGTCGCCCGCTGGCGGATCCCGGGGCAATATTCAACATCGGCACCGGTCGGCAAACCACGCTGGGAGAAATCGTCGCTCTCGTGCATGGCGTGACCGGCTGCGAGGCTGAACCGCATTGGCAGAGCATGCCCGATCGAGGCTGGGACACGGATATCTGGCAGGCCGAGACCCGACACGCAGCGACGGTATTGGGCTGGACCGCGCAAACGACATTGCGAACCGGTTTGCAGCGAACGATCGAATGGTTGCAGGAAGACCGCGAGCGTCTCGACCTGTATCAAGGGAGCCTCAACTTGACGGACGCACAGCCAAGATAGAGCGGCCGACCGTGGGGCAGTTCGCAGCAGCACGACCGGCGTTGCCGACCTTGTCTTCAGAAGGCGATTTTCAGGCCCAGCTTGCCGGCGACGGTCGAACTGTCCGCGGACCACTTGCCGCGAATTTCGGTGCTGAGCGTGGTCGATCCCGTCATCTTCAGATTGAATCCGGAGTACAGCGCCACGGAAAAGTCCGCGTCCTCGAATTCGCTTTCCTCGCCCTCGACGCTGGCCGTGTTGGAGTAGCCGAAACGCTGCTGGAAATCGGCCCGTGCGTAGGGACTGATCACCATGCCGTTGCCAAGCTGGAAATCGGCATAGATGCCGGGCTCGAACTTGATCGCGCCGAAGGACAGGTGGCTCTTGCCGTAGTCAGTGCCGGAGCTGTCCTCATATCCGTCGCCGGTGAAGGTGACGCCCAGCAAGCCGCCGCGCAGATCGAAACGGACCCGGTCGGTGAGCTTGAAGATGCGTCCAATAGACCCGGTGATCGCATAGCCCTGCGTGTCATAGTTGCCGGAGCCGCTGTCCACATTCTCGACGTCGGTGTTGCCGAGGAATGCGGACGCCGCCACCAGCGCATAACTCGTATCATGGCGATAGAGTCCATAGCCGCCGAACATCCCGCTTCTGTTGGTGGCATCGCCGCCGCTGGAAAAGCGGCGGTCGTCGACACCCACCTCGGCGGAGGCATAGCCACCAAACAGGCCGATGTTGAGCCCATGCTCATCGTCGAAGCCGAAATGCTTGGCGGCATTGAAATCCACGCTGACGGCGGCGGAGAATTCATCGACATCGAAAGGTTGTCCATCAATTGTGTCGAAGCTGTTCGAAATCCTGAAGCCGTCATGTTCGGTGTGGGCAAGCTGGCCGGAAGCAAAAACCCCAAAAGGCGCCGCCTGCGCTGGTGCCGGCGGAGCTGCCTTGGCCGGACCGACATCCGCTTCAACAATGTCGTCAACAATGTTGTGAAGGGCGTCCAGAGATGTGTCGACAATCGCGCCGTTGGCCACTCCGCCAAGATAACAGTTGGCGTCTAGGCCCTCAATGATGCAAGCATTGGCTTTCGAAGGCATGAAGGCCAATGCTGTGCCAATCGAGAGCGCGCACGCGGCGCACAGGCGCAGAAGCCAATTCGCTGCTTTCATTTTCGTGTCCCCGTACTTAAAGTTTTACTCAAACAGTCGGTGCAAGCTATGCGATTGAATTCTCCAAGAACAACGATTCGGCCCCCACAGATACGATTTCGACATACTAGCAGAAAATCGATCGAAGATCATAGTAACTCACTTTGACCGGTCACGGCGCCACCCTTCCTTCGAGATGGGTTCTGATGTAAAATTTTTGGGTCTTCGAAGATGCGGGTTCGGCGCGCGAGAGGCGTCAATGGGGGGAGCGCTTCGATTGCTCGAAGACTGTCGCCAACTGAGACGAGCTCGCGTCATGACCTGTGGCCCCTTCCTGCGCATCGTGGCGGTTCTGCTCTTCTCATGTCTCGGCCCGATAGGCGTTTGGGCGGCCGCCGTGGAAGAACCGACGCTCCAGCCCGC
>NZ_RZOT01000150.1:0-11412 GCF_003999085.1 Mesorhizobium sp. M4A.F.Ca.ET.090.04.2.1 | reverse complement strand
CAATATGGCGATCTCGCCAACGATCGAATTTGGCAGCAGTTCGGCAACTTTTATCGGTCCGTTGTCGGAATCGACCAGAATATCCGCCCTGCCTGAAAGGATGACATAGGCGGCGTCGCCCTCATCGCCCTGCCGGAAAAGGATCTGCCCGGCGCTGTAGCTCACGCGATCGGATGTGAACGCAAGCAGCTTGAGCTTTGTCGGCTCTATGCCAGAGAACAAGGGAACGCGTTGCAGCATTCCAACCTCATCCTTGAGCAGCATTGTCGCGAACCTTCCCATTCACGTCTGCGAGACTAGAACAACCGACACCCCGATGGGATCAATTCTGTTTCCGGACGGCGAGACGAACCACGCGAAAGGTGGCGGGCCGATCAGCCGGAAACCCGAATCCCTTGATCTTGCCACAAGCTCCCACCGCCAGAATGATCCCATCTGAATGTCCAATGCTCTATGATAGCAATTCCTTAAAGATACCGCTCTCTGCCAAAAGTGTCTCGTGTGTTCCGTCTTCCACCAATTGGCCCGAGTCGAAGACGACAACGCGATCGAACATCATCCCCATTGCCGGATTCGTCACGACCCACACAATTGCCGGCGAATGGCCGTCGCGTCTGGCCTCCTCGAGCACGTTTTGCAGCACCTTATCCTGCATGCGCTGGTCGAGCGCCGACAGCGGCCGGTTGAGAATGAGAAAATCGGGACGCTTGAGCAGGGCGCGGGCAACATCGAGCTTCTGTCGCTGTCCACCGGTCAGCCGCCTGCCGCCGGAGCCGACGTTGAAGTCCAGACCGACATCCAGAACTTCGGCATAAAGCCCCAGCTCGTCAAGAATGGCATAGACGATGGAGCGTATGCGGTCCGGTGCGTCGGGATGGTTGTTGCCCACGCGCCCGAACAGGACATTGTCCATGACAGTAGCCGCGGCAATGTATTTGGCAGGATCATACCGTTCGACCGCGTTTTGCAGCTCGGGCGGCAGGTTTTCATAGAACCCGTTGCGAGCAGCGACGATCTTGCTCATCAGTTCGTCGCTCAGCAGGCCGAAGCGGTGCCGGGGCTCGATATAGGCAAAGCTCAAGGTGACGATCATGGCGCGATCGTTCTCTGAAACCGCCTCGTAGGCACGGTTCTTGAGCCGTTGCAGCAAGGTTTCGTAAGCGGGTATCTCCTCGGCGCTCATGAAGGCGAGCTGCTGGAAGAACTGGTGATCGGGCGGCAGGTCGGCAAACAGCTCGATCGCCTGGTCCGCGATCTCCATGCCCATTTCGTAGAGCGTGCGGTCGAGGCCGGCTTGCCTGAGCACAGAAGCAAAATAGGGATTGGCCGCCAGAGCCCTGTCGGCCAGTTCGGGGCCGGCGGCAGCGCCGAAGAGCAGGTTTTGGCCGATCGTTGCTTCCTTGTTGTAGGCGCCGGGTTCGAACGGAACCACCAGTCCGCTCAGCCCTTCGTGTTCCAGCCGCGTTCGCAGCGCCGCACGCAGTTCGACGATTCGCCTGGCAAGCTCCGTGTGACGCGTCAGGTCGGCCGAAGAGCGCAAGCCAAGATCCAGAATGTCGCGCGACAGAACAACCGCGTCGAGCACCCGGCGCACGGCTTCAAAGAGGTCGTGCGGGCCGGTAGCGCCGGCGGAAGCGTAGTCGATCCAGTCGCTTTGGATATCATGATCCGGATTGCCCGACCGGCGCGCCTCGTGGATGTTCCAGCGGCGCTGGTCTGCCGCAGCACCGTCATAAGTCACCGATGTCAGCGGCGCATGCTTCAACCCGTAGAGCAGGTTGTCGCGGAGGCTTGCCTGGAACAGGAAAACATCCGACGAGGCATAGGACATGCGCCGGCCGGTCACTGCTTCGGGGAGTTCAAGCAGGTCGTGGGCGCCCGAAGCGACCTTGCCGCCTTTCGGCCGGTTCAGGCGCGCGAAGGCTTCTGCAAGCGCCTCCGCTCCACCTGTTGCGGTACTGACCAGCGCCACCGTTTCACCCGGCTTGACCTGGACGGAGATACGGTCGAGGAGCAATGCACCGCCATCGTCCGCTATCGACAGACCGATCGCCGACAGCGGGTCGGTCATCGGACCGGGGGCTTCGATCGTCAATGCCCCGATTGTCGGCGCAATGACACCGTCGACGGTGAACTGTTCGACCACCTGCTGATATTTGACCTGGACATCCTGCCGCGCCTGATCCCAGTCGATCAGTTCCTTCATCGGTCCGGGCAGGTCCTTGTAGGCGCCGATCACGGCCACGAGCTGGCCGACGTCCAGCCGCCCCTCGATGACCAGATACCCGCCGATCATGTAGAACAGGAAGGGCGTCAGCTGCGCGAGAAAATTGTTGAGGAACTTTACCATGAATTTCCACTGGTAAAGATCGAAGCGGATCTTGAAGATGAGCCCGAGCCGGGCAGCTATGTCGGCGCGCTCGTAGTTTGACGTGTCGTGGACGTGAACCGCGCCGATGCCGTCGACGATTTCGCCAACCCGGCCCGAAAGCGCGCGCGCCGTCAGCTGCCGTTCGCGACCGAGCACGATCAGCCGCCGCCGCATTCGCGGGATCAGCACGATCTGGATCACCACGATCACGACCGCTATCATTCCGAGCCAGAAATTCTGGACCATGATGAACAGCATGGCCGTCAGCGCCTGGCCGCCGAGCAGCACCGGCTGCAGGAAGGCGTCGCCGATGAAGCCGCCCAGCGGCTCCACCTCGTCCTTCACCATGGTCGCCACTTCGGCGGATTTCACCCGTTTGAAGTAAAACGGCGGAAACCGCAGCACTCGATCGACCAGATCGAAGCGGATACGCCGCAGCATGCGTTCGCCGAGGCGGCCCTTGTAGGTGTTGATGTAGAGTTTGAACAAGCCGTTGATGACGACCAGCAACAGGAACACGACGCTGAGGGCAAGCAGCGTTGCCGTGCGGTCGAGCTGAAAGCCGGAGAACAACTGGACCTCGCCAATGAACGGCAGGTCATAGTGCAGTCTCATGAATGGCTGGGTGGCTCCCGGTTGCTCGAAACCTTTGCCCTGGATCGGGCCGTTGACGATCAGCTTCGGCAGGTCGAAGGACATGAAATACGGGATCATCGACAGCAGAACGATCAGCAATATCCATATCTGCTGCTTCTTGGTGTGCCTCCAGATATAGCGGGCTAGGCTGGGTTCCATATGCGACTGTGAACCTTCGGTCTAAAGCAAAGTAAAAGCATCTGCTGGTGAACGGCGCATCGGCAATCAGCGCTGGCGACACGTTCAAAGCCTGCGAGGCGGAGGCAAGATTGCGTTGTGTCGCCCGAAATCCCAACATACAAGGCGAATATGATGGATATCACGCAACCACGCAATGCCGGCACGGACGGGCACGAACAGGCCCTGGACCTCACGCGGGGAATTGCCGCCTATGTCAAGCACCCTCTCGTTGCAGGGCTGGCGCGCGTCATAGCCAAGCATCCGCAGGCCGACATCGCCAATGCCTTCAACCACAAGCAGGTCGCCTGCAAGATGTGGGCGCTCGACAGGCTGTTCGAAAGTTGCAGCGGCCGGTTCGGGCGCATATGGGTGCTGGGCGGATGGTACGGCGTATTGCCGGCAATGCTTTTCAACGATGCCCGCTTCGACATCGCGGCGGTCGATAGCATCGACATCGATCCCGAAGTCGCGCCGGTCGCCCGGACCCTCAACCGGGAAGCCGGCGATCGGTTCCGGGCGCTGACGGACGATATGTACGCACTCGACTATGCGGCCGGGCAACCTGACCTGGTTGTCAATACAAGCTGCGAACACATAGCCGATCTCAGCGCCTGGCTTGCTCTGCTTCCGCGGGGCACGACTGTGCTTCTGCAATCGAACGACTATTTCAGCGAGCCGACGCACATCAACTGCGTGGCTTCACTGGCAGCCTTCGAAGCCATGGCGGCGCTGCGGGAGATCAGGTTTTCCGGCGAGTTGCCGACAAAGAACTATACGCGCTTCATGCTGATTGGAACTGTTTGAAGCGCGTTGCGCGAATCTGATCCAGGCGCGACCCGCGTTAGGATCTTACGGACCAGGTTCGATACCGCTCGCGCAGGATTTGCGCCGAGTGACGCGCCCCTTCCAGATCGAGACGATGCCCGGGTGGCGTCGGTCCCACAAGCGCCTGTTCGATCGCTTGCGCCAGACCTTCAGGCGACAGGTCCTTTTCCATCAGCACCGTTGCAAGACCGAGTTCTTCGAGCATCAGGGCGCGAACCGTTTGTTCGGTTTCCGCGCCAGCTGCAAATGGAACGAGCAGGGAGCGACAACCCGCGCGCAGGACATCGCAGACCGTGTTGTAACCCGCCTGCGAAACTGACAGGCGGGCGCCGGTTAGCAGGCTGGCGAAATCCTCGCGGAACCGGAAGATGGACAGACCCGGCGTGGCATCGCGCGCGATCGCGTCAAATTCGTCTTTCGGTAGGTTTGGGCCGGTGATCAAACACCATTTCCAAGCGTTGTTGGCATTCCTAGCGGCGGCGATGGCGGAGCTGACCAGGTGTTTTCCGGCAGCGCCGCCGCCAACCGACACCAGAACGTCGAAGCGCTCGGAGGCCGCGGGCGGTGGCGGCGCGGCAACGAGCCCCGTGTAGGTGACCTCGGCTGTGATCGCCCCAGCCAGTGGAAATGTCCTGTCGATGGTTGCGAAAGCCGGGTCGCCGTGGATCATGACAAGGTCGAAATGCCTGTTGATGAGATCGACCGTTTCCTCGTTTCGGCCCGGCTTGACGCGCTCCTGAAGGATATCGCGGACGGACGTCGCCAGCAGCGGTCTGGGCGACGTCGCTTCGATGGCCTCGATCAGCGGCAAGAGTTCGAAACGCATCTGCCGGCGTCCAAATGGAAACGCCTCGATAATGACGATATCAGGCCTGCAATCCCGGAATGCCTGCAGCAGCATCTCTGAGCGCCACTTCTTGAAATCATCGTCGATGGGTTTGCCCTGCAGGTCGACCAACCCTGAAAATCCTTCATCACCGGAGGTGACAGTTGGCAGGGGCACAGATTTTACCCCCGGTCCCGGAAACCCCGCGATCGGCGCTCCGCCGGTCACGACGGTTACGTCAAACCCGTCATCGGCCAAAGCCGCCGCGATGCGGCTGGCGCGCGCGAGATGGCCGATGCCGAGCAGGTGCTGGACATAGAAGAAGGCGCGCAGCCGCTTCATTCGGCAGCCTGCCACTCCTGCTGGAACAGTTGCTTGAGCTGTCCGATGCTTGCCATATGATCGAAATTGCTTCGCACGCGCCCCTCAGCGGCCTCGCCGAGGCGGGCGCGCAGCAAGGGATCACGAATCAGACGCTCCAGCGCCTGTGCCAAGGCAATAGGGTGTTCCGTCGGCACCAGCAGACCGGTTTCGTCCGGCGATATAAGCTCCGGCACGCCGGAAATATCGGTCGACACGCAGGCAAGCCGCTGGCTGGCCGCCTCCACCAGAACATTCGGCAGACCGTCCCGGTCACCATTTGCAGTAATCCTGCAGGCCAGGGCGAAAATGTCGGCGCTTCGGTAGTGTTCCAGCACCTCCTTCTGCGCAAGCGCGCCTTTCCAGGAGACGCGACCCTCCAGGCCGAGCTTTCGCGCCAGCGCCTTGAGCCGTTCCAGTTCCTCGCCGCCGCCGATATGCTCGAAACGCCACGCCAAATCCGCGGGCAGAAGGGCAAGGGCCTCCAGCAAGGTATCGTAACCTTTCTTTTCGACTGCGCGCCCGACACTCAGAACGACAACCGGTTCGCCCGGCGCTGAGCCGTCATGCTGTTTTCGCGCCTCGCCAAAGCTGCCGAAGCGATCAAGGTCGAGCCCATGATAGCTCAGATGCACGGACGAGTTGCCGTTGGCGAGCTCCTTCAGGCGGTCGAAGCCGGTTTTCGTGCAGGTTACCGTCCAACGCGCCGAGGAAAGCTTGCCGGCCAGATCCCAGTCCGCCGAAGTCCAGATGTCCTTGGCATGGGCCGAGCAACTCCAGGGCAGGCCACGAAGCAGGCTGGCATAGCGCGTCACCGACGCCGGCGTGTGCACGAAATGTGCATGCAACCATCCCGCGTCTTGCGGCCATTCGGCCGCCAGCACGAGTGCCTGCCCGAAGCGGCGCACGCGATTGCGCGTAAAGTCGCGGGGGATATCGCTAGCCAGCGATCTAAGTGCGCGCCAGAAGCCCGGCCGCGGCAGACAAGCAATCAGCGCGCGAACGACGCGCAGCGGCTCGTCATGCAGATATTCTGGCAAATAATGGACGGGCGCTTTGATCTCATCATGCACGGGGTGGCGTTTTGCATCGGTCGGCCGCCTGAGCGCGACGATCACTAGGTCGAATCCCGCACGCTCGAGACCAAGCAGTTCCTGCGCGATGAAGGTTTCCGACAGCCGCGGATAGCCCTTCAGAACCACGACGATCTTGCGACGTTGCAACTCAGTTCAGTCCTTCGATGACCGAAAGGTGATGGCCGGCCCGCCGGTCGAGCAGTTCCGCAACGATTTCGGAGATATGAGGCAGCCCTTCCAGCGTCAGATGCGGATTGCTCTGTGATGGGCGGGGCCGGTCTGGCAGCATCACCAGTGCATCGGCAAACCGCTGGGAATCCTTGGCTTCTTCCGGCAAAAGCATCTCGATGAGGCCGAGTTCGGCTGCGCGCCGAGCGCGGATCAGTTGTTCCTCCCGAGGCTCGACGCGCGGCACGATCAGCGCCGGCTTGTCGAAAGACAATATCTCGCAATAGGTGTTGTAGCCGCCCATTGCCACGACCGCCTTGGCGCCGGCAATCAGGTCTTCCATGCGGTTGTCGAACTCGATGATCTTGATGTAGGGGATCTTGGCCCCCTTCCTGAGCAGCTTGTTGCGCTTGCGCGCTGGCATGTAAGGCCCAAGCACGATCAGCGCCCTGTGCTGCAATCGTGGATCCTGCTGATAGGCATCGATGACGTCGTGGATCAGTTCGGCGCCGTCACCGCCGCCACCGGTGGTAACGAGGATATAGTCGCCCTCGGGCCTGTGGCCGGGCAACTCATTCCGCGGCAGGCTCCGTTGCAGGAAACCGACGAACCTCATCTTTGCCCTGACTGCCGGCGGCACATCCAAGCCCGTCAACGGATCGTAGAAATCCGGCGGACCATAGGCCCAGACCTTGTCGTAGAATAGGCCTATCTTGCGCATCACATCGTTGCGTGCCCACTCCGCTTCGAGCAGATGCGGCGCATCCATCACCTCGCGCAGGCCGAGAACGAGCGTGGTGCCCCGCGTCTTGAGGTAGGACAGCGTGTCCTCAATCTCTCCACGCAGGCCGAGCGGTTCCTTGTCGACGATGAAGATATCCGGCCGGAATGTCTCGGCCGTGTGGCGGATAATCGACTGGCGCATCCTTAGCGTCTCATGCAGATCGATATCCTTTTCCAGCGAGGTGTATTCGCCATTGCGCAACTTGATGACGCTGGGGATCTTCACGAAGTCGACACGGGCGCGGTAGTCGAATGCGCCAGCGATCGTTGCACCCGAAATGATAAGCACCTGAAGTCCGTGGAAATTCTCGACAAGCGAATGCGCGATAGTGCGGCAGCGCTGCAGGTGGCCGAGCCCGAACGTGTCGTGGCTGTACATGAGAATTCGGGCGTTTTCTGCGTGTTGGGTCATGGTTGAACGTCTTTTCGAATTCTCGCCTTGAGGACCGTCAGCGACCCGCTGGCTTCGAAACCATCCTGGGTCAACCGACCTGTTTTGAAACATGAAGGCGCAATTTTCAATTTGTATTACCCAAGAAGGCGCAGATCGCCTCGCCATCCGCGAGCTCGTCGACCCCTATGCACACTTCGCCGACCGGCGCGATGCGAAAGGCCAGATGGCGCTCGTCACCCCAAACTCGTACCTCGAGGTGTACACGGACGCCAAGAATCCGAAGCCCTCCATGTAGCCACATTCGCACAAAGCGCTCGCACCTGTCCTCGCTGACACCATCAAATGTCCTTCATCTGAAGGGTCCCAAGCGGCGGCCATACACCCAGACACACTGCCTAGTGTTTCGAGCGCATACCGATGGAGGGGATCGAATCCACACGCTTTTGCCAAATGCACAGCGCGACGACATTGTGCTGTCATTCGGTGCCGCCAGCTTGGAGGCGCAACCACGACCTCCAGCGTGGTCGCCGCAGATGCTGCTTTCAAAGCACTTAGTTCGTCAGGGACGCCAGGCCGAGGCCGGAATGCCCTGCCCCGCCGGGAAAATAAACACTGTTAGGTACCCGGCGCAACGGTCTAGCCCGGAAGGATGTCTTGCACCACAACATCGGTTTCTTCAAGGTAGGCGCAACGACGGACATAGATGTCGTTGCTTGCCGATTTGAGGGGAAGGTTACAGCACGATGCCACTCTTGGTTCGACGATTGGGAGTTGGGCGTCCGACACGAACTCTCGGAGATCTGACTGCCATGCTTGTCCGGGTTGCCGGGCCGCTGGTCTTCGGGATCGCCCTCTTGTTTGCTGGTTCGGCACAGGCGCAGGCGCCGGCGCCCGTCCCGCCTGAAAAGGTCAAACAGCTATTCGAGCTACTCGACGATCCGTCGGTGAAGGCCTGGATGGCCGAACAACGAAATCAGGACGCCGGGTCAACGGCAGCGCCTGCCGCGGCAGGAGCTTCACCGGCCGGCGCATCGTCCAACGCTGCCGTCGCCCCGAGCCAGATGAATACGATGGCATCATCGACGCTCGATCGGATCAAGCATCATATCGAAAGAATCGTGCGAACTTTGCCTTTGCTGCCAGACCAGTTTGAGCGCGCTCGGGCAGAGACCATGCAGGATATGTCCAGAAAGGGGCCTCCCGGCGTATTTCTGCTGATTGCGATGTTCATCGCTGCCGGCGTGGCGCTCGCCTGGGCAACGTACAGGCTGACCCGTCCGTTTCGTCTTTGGATCATCGCGCAGCCGAAGGATACGCCCATTGGGCGAGCCAAGAAGATTGGCGGTCGCACGCTTTATTCCAGCCTGCTGATCGTCTCGTTCGCGCTGGGCAGCGCCGGCGCGTTCATGTTGTTCGACTGGCCAATGCTTATCCGCGAGATCGTGCTGACATTTCTGCTGGCTGCAGTCGGTACAGCGGCTGTGCGCATGTACCTGGCAGCCATGCTCGTCCCTTCCTTCATGAACGTCGAGAACGCGGTCGAGGTTCGTGCCTTGCCGGTCACCAACGAAACGGCTGACCATTGGTTCTATTGGCTGCCCCGGATCGTCGGCGTCTTCGCCTTCTTCGCCGCCGCGTTTATCCTCTTGCCGGGTCTCGGCATCGATCAGGATGGAATGCTGGTCCTGTCAACGGGCGCCGATTTCGTGCTGCTATTGCTTTTGCTGGTTGCCGTTTGGCGCCGGCCAAGAACACAGCGAGATGGTGCGCACCAAAGCAGTCATACGGCAACGACATGGTTGTTGACAGCTTATTTCGTCGTTCTGTTCCTGCAGCGCATCGCCGGTCTTAATATATTGTTCTGGTTTACCTTCGCCGCATTCTTCCTGCCCTTGGCAATCGTGCTGACGCAGCGCGGCGTCAATTTCGTGCTGCGGCCGGGTTCGGACGACGCCGGCCGGCCCACGATTCCGGCGGTGACGATCGCTGTCATCGATCGCGGAGTCCGGATGATCTTGATCCTGGCGGCGGCTTACTTTCTCGCGCGTGTCTGGGGTCTGAACATGCAGTCCATGCGGGACAGCGATACGACGACCAACCTCATATTGCGCGGCTTGATTAATGTCATGGTCATTGCGCTTGCAGCCGACTTCGGCTGGTCGATCATCAAAGCCTTGATCGAGCGAAAGCTGGGCATCGAAACGCCGCACGCGGTGATCGACGACGAGGAGGTCCCGACCCTCGATCCGCAACAGGCGCGGCTGCGCACACTTTTGCCGATCATCCAGAACATTCTGCTCGCCGTGATCGTCGTGATGGCGGTGCTGATGATGCTCGCCTCAATGGGTATCGAGATCGGCCCGCTGATCGCCGGCGCTGGCGTCGTTGGTGTCGCTGTGGGATTTGGCGCACAAACCATAGTCAAGGACGTCATTTCAGGCGTGTTTTTTCTTCTCGATGATGCGTTTCGTGTTGGCGAATACATTACATCGGGCCGCTATGTGGGAACGGTGGAAAGCTTTTCGCTGCGCTCGGTGAAGCTGCGCCATCATCGTGGCCCGCTGTTCACAATACCTTTCGGTGAACTCGGTGCAGTCCAGAACCAGAGTCGTGACTGGGTCACCGACAAATTCAACATCACCGTTGGCTATAACACTGACATCGACTTCGCTCGCAAGCTGATCAAGCGAATAGGTCTCGAACTGGCGGAAGATCCCGAATTCAAACACTGGGTGCTCTCACCGATCAAGATGCAGGGCGTGCAGGAGTTCGGCGAGTACGGCATCGTATTGAGGGTCAAGGTCACAACAAGACCGGGAGGCGCCTTCAGTATGAAACGCAAATTCTATGTACGCCTCCGCCAGGTCTTCAAGGAGCAGGGCATCGAACTCCCATTTCCGACCGTCCACGTCGAGGGGCTACAGAACTCACATGGGGCAGAGAATGCACCTGTGGAGGCCAAACCCGAGCTAAAAATGGCAGTCGCGCAGTCGCACACCAATCGGCGCAGAAAAAAAGCCAGCACAACGGAGTAGGAAACCGTGACACCTGCTCTGGTGCACATCCTCCTAGACAGACTGTCGTACAACAAAGGAATCCAAACCATTCGCATCCTGCTGGCTTTTTTAGTAGGCTGTCGCGAGGCTAGGTTGAGGATCCGGTGTGACGGAAGTCAACGATCGTCTTCTCGAAAGCAAGATGACCAAGGTGGAGCAGGCGCGAGCCTGGAGCCCACGCGTCATCTCGAAATTCGAGGCGCTGATCAGGAGCGCCGACGACCACTCACTCTATCGCGTTAATCCGCTAGCCTTTGCTCGCGACCGCGCAATCGCCGAGCCTGAAGCAATCGACCTCTTCCTTCATGCCGCCCGCTGTGGCGTGTTCGACATGAGCTGGGATGTGCTCTGTCCCCAGTCCGGGATGGTGCTCGATAGTTTCGGCGCCCTGCGCACACTGAGGACCCACTACGTCTGTGGCCTGTGCGACGTATCGGGCGACACCGACCTCGACGACTTCATCGAGGTCACCTTTTCGGTATCGCCGAAGTTACGGCACCTTCCCTACCACAATCCCGAGACGCTCCCTGTCGAGGATTTTCACTGGAAACTCCACTTCGGACATGACGGGCGGCTGCCGGGGCAAGACGTTCGCTTTCTCGACGTTCTGCGTGGCTTCGTTCGGGGCATGACGTTTCTACCGCCCGGCACCACCACAGTGCTCCGCGCCGACCTGGGACCGGGCGCCCTTGCAGGCGTCAACGTGCAGACACAGGCCGCATTCGCTGTGCCAATAT
>NZ_RZOT01000014.1:0-25841 GCF_003999085.1 Mesorhizobium sp. M4A.F.Ca.ET.090.04.2.1 | reverse complement strand
TCTGGGATCAGCTCGATCTTCTGCAGCCCCAAGGACTTTCCCCACGCATTCATGACGAAAGCATCGTTGACTGAGACGCAGTAGATCGCGTCAATTCGCAGTTCCAGAAATTGATCATAGAGTTTTTCGAAATCGGGCAGTTGGAAGGTCGAGCAGGTCGGGGTGAAGGCGCCAGGCAGCGAGAACAGGATAACGCGCTTGCCCCCGAAATAATCGTCGGAGGTCTTGTTCTCCCACCGATAAGGATTTGGCCCCCCGATCGACTCATCGCGAACACGCGTGCGAAAGGTCACGAGAGGAACGTTCTTTCTATCGGTCATTGATTTGCTCCCAGGCCAAAGTGGTACGGTGCATTTTTCGGTTAAACTGAAGCGGCATCGACTTCGGTGGACAGTTCCGGCAGCCTTTCGCCCTGGCGTGGTTGCCTCGGACCAGTCTTGTGCAAGACCGCCCCCGAGCAGGGACGTTTAACGGCGACGAGCTTCCAGTTTTCCGCGGGGACGGGGAATGTTTGCTCGCGTGCTTTATCGAGCTTTGAGAGGTAGGCATGGTCTCCAACCGTGGTTTTGACTGCGTTCTAGCGACCGAGTCGCAAGCGCCATGCCAATTGACCCCATGCCTTGGGTTCACTTCGGTTTTTGCAGCAACTTTCGTGTTGTGCAGTAATGCCGGTCGATATTATTGCTCAAGCAGCACTGGAAATTGGGTGGGACTCCGTTCGGCAAACCCGGCCTTTGTCCGAAGCCGGACACGAATGTCGGAAATTAGCCAAACGCCAGGACCTGGGGCGGGTTAAGAAACGTTGCCGTGGGCACCGTTCTTCAGCACAATTGCGCCACGCGAGCATGGCTCCCAGCGTCAATGCCGTGCAGCAGCGAGACGAAAGTCACTGCAGAATATCAACCTCTGCGAAGTCGTTGAGACGATGGGACAGGATAGCCAAGGAGGTGCGCCGTCTTGCATGCCCCGCCAGCGAGGCGAACCCTCTTGGCTACGCGCGCCACCAGAGACGCTCCATATCGTCAGGCCCGCGTCTCATGCTCAGATGAGCCGGTATTTGGCTCTCTCATCAGCGAACCGAGAGAGCCCATGCCAAGACGGAAGCAAGCAAGACGAACGAGCGTCAAAGATACCCGGACGATCCTGCGCCTGACCCGTAAACAGGGCAGTCCGGTGGGCGAGGTGGCAGAGCAACTGAGGTTCGGCAAGACCTCGGTTTCCACCTATTTCTGCGGGCGCTGGAGGCGGGCTGTCGTGCTGGCCCTGCATGCGGCTTTGACGACGATGCGATGTTGAAACACCGTCTGTTGCGCCGAATCGGCCGTCGGCCACACGTTGGGTCGTCATCAGGTTCTCGACAGCTTCCCGGTGTCAAATCCAAACCGTGGTCGGCGATCCCACCAAGGTGGGAAGGCAGCGCTGACATAGCCGAACGTCGATCAAGTCACGATCAACGATTGCCTCATGTCACATGCCCTGCGGGACTGAAAAACGGAGAAGAACATGTGCGATGCAAAACTGAAGACCGTGCTTTCGCTCTTCTCGCCGGTGGCCAGCAAATTAGATGCTCTCTCGTCCAACGGACCAGCGACGGATGCAAATTACGTTAAGCTAAATACGAACGAGAACCCGTTTCCGTTGCCGAAGAGCGTAATGCAAAGTGCAATTGCTGCGATCGAACACCATTATCTTTATCCGGAAGACGACAATCTCAGCTTAAGGGCAGCTGCCTCCGACGCTTACGGATTTTCCAAAGATCAGGTGATTGCCGGCAACGGTTCGTCGGAACTGCTCGGACTCATCTACAGAGCTTTCCTCGCCCCAGGAGATACAGTGGCGATGCTGTCGCCCGGATTTTCGTTCAACCGTAAACTTGCCATGTTACAGGGTGCCGAGTTTCTCGAAATCGCATCGAGCGAAGCTCATCCCCTGCCGATAGAAAAACTTCTGTCCGGCCCCGCAAAAGACGCGAAGTTCATTCTGTTGGCTAATCCGAACAATCCGACCGGAACATTCGTGCCGGTGGCCGAAATCGAACGCCTTGTGGAGCAAGCAGATCGCTTGATCGTCTTGGATGAGGCCTACGTTGACTTCGCACCCGACCATGCCCTGCGCCTCGTCAATAGACATCCGAATCTTTTGATCTTGAGGACTTTTTCAAAGAGCTATGCTGCCGCTGGCGTGCGAGTCGGCTTCGGTTTCGGTCACCCAGAAATCATTGGCAGGCTGCGCAACATCCAGAATGTCTTCAACATGAACGTGATCGGGCAGGCGGTCGGGAAAAGCATTCTTGCGCATCGCCACGCCTACGAAGAGAACCACAGGCACATCAAGCATGAACGACAGCGAGTGACCCTGGCGCTGTTGCAACTTGGCTTTTCCGTAACACCCTCCCACGCAAACTTTTTGCTGGCCCGTGTGCCGGCGGGACAGGAGGGCTCATGCTGGCAAGCCGCGTTGAAAGAGCAGAAGATCCTCATCGCCAGCTTTCCTGACATAGATTTGAAGAACTGCATTCGCGTCAGCATTGGTAGCACAGAGCAGATGGACAAATTCCTTGCTGCCGCCAAACACGTCTGTATGAACTTTAAGAGGAATCGCGGTGTGCGCAAGCATGAAGTCAATTCACATTGCATTGGAAATGTATTAAGTAATAAGTGTCGATGTGTTATAAGTTATGATGTTTCCAATAGTGGATAAATCATAGGTAATTTGGAGAATAATTAATTGACGAAAATTTTCGCTTCGGGCCTAACCTTCGGCATCTTCGATCATCTGGACGAAAACGGCGATGACATCGCCCAACAATATGCAGATCGGCTGAGCCTAGCAGAAGCGTGCGATGGCTATGGCTTTTATGCGTATCATCTCGCAGAGCACCACTGTACGCCACATGGCAGAGGTCCATCACCGAATTTGTTCTTAGCGAGCGTCGCCCAGCGAACCCGCAGTCTTCGTGTTGGTCCCATGGTAATGCTACTTGCGCTCTATCATCCGCTGCGTGCCTTCGAGGAGATCTGCATGCTTGATCAGTTGAGCGGCGGCAGGCTTGAACTCGGCATAGGGCGCGGCTCTGCTCCGACTGAATTGGGATACTTCGGGGTTGCTGTAGAAGCAGCACCAGAACAGTACACGGAGGCCAGCGAGATTCTCATCAATGCGATGAAAGGCGGGACGCTTTCTTATGAGGGCCGCCACTTTGAGTTGAAAGACGTTCCGCTGACGTTGAGACCTCACCAATATCCCCAGCCGCCGACATGGATCGCCACCAATCGACCCGAGCCGGCTAGCTGGGCCGCCGCGAATGGGGCAAACATCGCCTGCGTCGGACCTTCCACTTCTGTTCGCAGCGTTACCGACGCGTTCCGCGCCGCCCGAATTCACGATGCTGACATTGGCCACCAAGCGCCATTTCTTGGATTGCTCCGAATGGTGGTGATAGGGCGTTCTGAAACAGATGCGTATTTGCTCGCAGCACCTGCCTATGAACGATGGCTCAAGAGCTTCAAATTTCTATACGAACTAAATGCCATTCCCACTCCACCAAACTTGCCTTTGAACTTCGATGCAGCAATTGAAAGTGAATTGTGCGTCGTGGGAACGGCAGCTTCTGTCCGAAAAGCTCTCCTTGATCAGCTGGAAGAGGCAGGTGCTAATTATCTTCTGTGTCAACTGGCATTTGGGGATTTGCCGCTGGATGCCTCGCTATACACCGCATCGACCATTCGATCCGAAATCATGGCTCGAGTTGCCGCATCGTGAATCCGTTGTGTGATTGGAGGAGCAGCGGCAGCGCTGCTGCTCATTCCGAAACGGTTGTGGGGGCCGGACTCTTGTGTCAGGCGTAAACACTAGGCCGGTGCTTGGTCGCCGACCGCGATACTGCAGCCCTCGCCCATTTCAGTCCCGATGACATTCCTGCCGCGACGGTTGCAGTGCCGCACTCCGCAAATTCCCCATACAGAAACAGACTTCTTGGCCTGCTCGACCAGCAGGATGGGTCCCTGCTCTCGCCGGATCTGGAGCACGTCGAACTGGCACTGAGCGATCGCCTTGAACAGCAAGGCAGGCCGATCAACTTCGTGTACTTCATAGAGGAGGGCTTCGGCTCTATCATCGCCAAAATGGCGCCCGGCCGGGATGCCGAAGCCGGCATTCTGGGCCACAAAGGCATGACAGGAACGGTTGTCGTCCTCGGCGACAATCTGGCGCCGCATGATTGCGTCGTCCAGCTCGCCGGAGAGGCGATGCGCATTCCGATAGCCCCCTTTCATGAGGCACTCGAGCAAAGTCCCACCCTGCGGCTGTTTCTTCTGCGCTTCGTGCAATGCCTGATGGTGCAGACCAGCTACACCGCTCTCACGCGAACGCCCGCCAGGGGCTCGAAAGCCGTCTCGTCCGATGGCTGCTGTTGTGTGAGGATCGCGCTGGCCCCGAGCTGAAACTCACGCGCGAATTCCTGTCGATCATGCTCGGCGTGAGGCGGCCGGGCGTAACCGTCGCCATCGAGGTCCTGGAAGGCAATGGCTTGATCCGCGCCACGTGCGGCAAGATCGTCATCCGTGATTGGGAAGGACTGATCAAACTGGCCGATGGCAGCTATGGCCCACCGGAAGCCGAGTACGAAAGGCTTATCGGTAGCAGTCCACTCCGCTGAAGGCTGTAGGGACCCTCGACAGCAGTGAGCCCATAGGAGATCACATGGCCGCCCTTTCCCTTAATTATTTTGACGTACGCAACAATGATCGGCTCTTTTCCGACACTGAAGGGACATGGTTAGCCGGCGGCATGGATTCCGTCAGGCTCGAGGCTTTCGCCGCGCTGACAGACTATGCGCGGGAAGTCACCCCCACCGTCATTTGCCGCCGCCTTACCGTTGAAGCCCGCGACGAAGACAGCAAGCCGCTCTTGGAAGCTGTTATGGACGTGGTCATCGGGGTCGTTTGTCTCAGACGACCCCGAACAGCCAAAGCGCTAAAAAAACGCCGAGCGCCAGCTCGGATGCCTTCCGGTGAACCGATCTGCGGGGCCGACTAGTCCTCTCGAACATCGGTCAGAGTGGCATGGCGCAGCCCGCCCTCGCCTTTCAGGAAGCTGATGTGGCCGACCAGGCCGGGCTTGATCCACTGCGCGTTCGGCTTCTTGATCGGAATTCCTTTGCGCGCCCGGCCGGGCATCCGGCGACGCGCTCGTAGAGCCGTTCCTTCATGGCGCGGTTCAGACCGATCACCGCGGCCCCGACATATTTTCGTGAGCCGTCGGCCTTGGCCATGAGAGCCATCGGCGCGGCGAGTAACCCTGAGGGTCTCGAGCTGCATCAGCATGGAGAGCCTGCCTATAACGGACCCCGTGCCGTCGTCGCGCTTTCCGAAGAAGTCGTCCGCCCACGGCAACCAGAGCGTCCTATCGAGGACAAAGCATGTTTGCCTGCGGCATTCTGAATCACATCCGAGACGAGGGTTGCCAGCTAATGGGTGGGCAGGCAGGGTGGCGCGCCAACGGCACACGGCCGCACGATGTAATGCAAATAGTACGAGGAAACCGATGCCCCCCATCACCCGTCGTCATGCCCTCTGCGCGCTCGCAGCCCTTTTTGGTGGAAAACACGCCCATGCTCAAACTTCTGTACAAGGCGGGCTCGATATCGTCCGCGGCAAGCGGACCACGTCTAAAGAGCATCCTTGGTACGTCGAACTCAATATTGTCACAGAGGATAAAATTGTCAGAGAGGATAAATCTTATCTATGCGGTGGAGTGGTGATCGGAGACCAATGGATCCTCACAGCGGCACACTGTTTAGCGGGTGCAACCAAGGTCGAGGCCTTTGTGAAGAATGGCGTTTCGTTAGATGTAACGGACTTTATTGTTCACGAAGAATATGTCGCGAAGACATTCAAACATGATCTGGCGCTCGTGCGGGTGCGCAGTACGCTACCCGCAGTGGCCATTCCCCTTGCTACCCCCCGGATGGACATTCCTAATGGCGAGCTCCTTACCGTGACGGGTAAGGGAGTTACACGACATGGTGGAGAGGAATCAGAAGAGCTCCGAGAGGGCAAGGTCCCATACGTCGACAACAAAACGTGCAGCCGCAAATATGGGGAGGAGATCTTTCCTGGGATGATGTGCGCCGGAACCGAAAGCGGCGGGACCGATCCTTGCCAAGGGGACAGTGGAGGTCCTCTGACCAAAGCCCATGGCAAAAACCCTATCTTGGTTGGAATTGTCTCGAGTGGGGCCGGTTGCGGAAGGACATACGGTGTGTATACGCGCGTGTCGTATTATCGCGAGTGGATCACGAAACATACCGGTGACTGAGGGGGCGAGTCGGGATGCGTGCAGGGTGGAAAGTTCACGTTGCCGCGTATCCGAACGCGCAGAATGTCCAGACTAATCGGAGTTCATCTAACAGGTATCCTGACCATGTCCCATGAAGGCTGTGCAGGCTAGGAAGCCCCGAGGCACCCGCGCCTGGCTCATCAGCGGAGCTGGGGGCTCTGATTAGACCCGCCGGAGATCAGGGCGGCGGGCTCTATCCAGCGGCACTGTATGACGCCAAGTCCAAACGCAAATTTGATGACGACGTGCGCGATAGCGGGCTTGGGGATTTTGTCGAGGCGGTCGAAGCCACCCCTCACGCCCTTGGCTAAGAAACCAAGCCTTCTTCAGCTTCCAAGAGACCGAGCACAGTGGTGCCAGAGTGGTCGGTCGAGGCATGCTGGCGAATGCGCGACAAAAGCAGCTTGTGGCCATAGAAGGCAGCGACACAAGCAAGACTGGTCGCCCCGCAATCGGTGATATCGCGCTGCTTAAACTTGCTGACCTTGCTTGACATGGCGGCTCGCTGACTGTCTGGAAATTGAAGATTAGTCGCCCGCGTAGAGCGGATTGAGCTAATCGTCGACTTTATCATAGAGGAGTTGCAGCAAAGTGCGGCCTGCAACGAGAAAGCGTGCCCAAACGGTAATGCCTTTCTTCAGGTGAGCGATGCCCCCGTTCTTAAGGACGAGTTGGTTGCGAGACAGCGCAAGGGGGACCTTGAAGAAGGGCTCCCGCCGTGGAGAATGGAGTCCTGCGCCACGTTGAGCACCTTGGCGTCAGTGACACCCCATTGATTGTAGTTTGTAGGCATCGATTTGGATATGCACCGACTGGCCCGGGTGCACAAAAGCGATGTCTTTGGGGGGAACGTAGATTTCCACCACCAGTTCGGTACCGGCGAAACCCAACCGACGTTTTGCCCGGCCTGTACGTAGCTGCCGGAAGTGAGGCCTGAGAATTGCTCAAGAGTACTGGGGCTCGAATATGAGTCAGATCCCGCTCGTTCTCGAGCTCATGCAAAGTGGCCGTGAGCTCCTTGAGGCGCAGGTTGATGTCGAAGAGTTGCTGGTTTCATTCGGCGATTTTTCGCCGGGCCAGGATCTCGCCCTGGAGCTCAATGTTGTGGAGGGCGAAAGTCTTTTCTTCAACAGTTTTCGCGGGCGCTGCAGAAGCCGAAAGCAGTCGCTTGGCACGGTCGAGTTCCGCTGCGGCATTGGTGCGGGCGTATTCGTTTTCCCGCAACAAGTTGAGGAAATGCGCGCGGTCAGCTTTGGCGGATTCGGTCGAGAGGCGGATCGGGTCCTTGGCCTGCGTGCCGGAGGAGATCAGGTTTTCGAGATCACCGGCAAGATCGCTCCTTGCGACCCATGCTCGCTCCAATCGGGCTGTGCGGAAATTCTCCCGGTTCACAAAATTGAGTCGCTGGAGTAGTGGGGGCGCAGAGAAATCTCCGGTCGCAGCCTTACCCGGTCAAAACAAGGATACCAATGATGAAGACTCTCGCCGTCTGCTCTGGCGGATTGGACTCCGTTTCCCTTGCTCACATGGTGGCAGCGGAGCACGAACTCACCGGCCTTCTATCTTTCGACTATGGCCAACGGCACAGGAAGGAATTGGGCTTCGCCGCTCTTTGCGCGCAGCGACTGAAGGTCCCGCACCAGATCATCGACATCGGCGAAATCGGCCGTGGCCTTTCCGGCTCAGCGCTGACCGACAGTGTCGACGTGCCGGACGGCCACTACGCCGAAGACACGATGAAGATTACGGTGGTGCCGAACCGCAATGCCATCATGTTGGCAATCGCCTTCGGTCTCGCCGCCGCCCACAACGCCGAAGCGGTGGCGGCGGCCATGCATGGTGGGGACCACTTCATCTATCCCGATTGCCGTCCGGCCTTCATTGAAGCTTTCCAGACAATGCAAGACCGCGCGCTCGACGGCTATGCGCAGATACGCCTCTATGCACCGTATGTGAATCTCGGAAAAGCTGACATTGTTGCGGATGGCGCAAGATACGGCACCCCGTTTGCCGAGACCTGGTCCTGTTACAAGGGCGGCGTGCGTCACTGCGGACGATGCGGGACCTGCGTCGAGCGGCGCGAAGCGTTCCATCTCGCCGGGCACGCTGATCCCACCGACTACGAGGACGCCGATTTCTGGCTCGAGGCGCTGCGCAGGAGGCGCGCGTAATGTTCCACATCAGCAAGGAATTCCACTTCTCGGCCTCGCATCAGCTCACCTCCTTGCCTCCCAACCATCAATGTGCGCGCCTGCACGGGCATAACTATGTCGTCGTAGTGGAGCTGTCGGCCAAGGAACTGGACGCCCACGGCTTCGTGCGCGACTATCACGATCTGGCGCCGCTCAAACGCTACATTGACGAGAGCTTCGACCATCGGCACCTCAACGACGTGCTGGGACATGAGAAGGTCACGGCGGAATGCCTGGCCAGACATTTCTATGAATGGTGCAAGGCACGTCTGCCGCAGACCGCGGCCGTGCGCGTTAGCGAAACACCGAAAACTTGGGCGGAATACCGTCCGTGACCGACATGCATCCCGTAATCCGTGTGAGCGAGATATTCGGGCCGACGATCCAGGGCGAGGGCGTGCTCATCGGCTTGCCGACGGTGTTCATCAGAACCGGCGGATGTGATTATCGCTGTTCATGGTGCGACAGCCTTCACGCGGTGGACAATCAGTATCGCCATGAATGGCTACCGATGCCGATCGATGCCGTGTGGCAAACCGTCCATGCGCTTTCCGGCGGCAGGCCGGTTATGGTCTCCTTGTCAGGCGGCAACCCGGCCATTCAGCCGTTCGGTCCCCTCATAGAACGAGGCCATCGCGAGGGCTATCGTTTTGCACTGGAAACGCAGGGTTCCGTGGTGAGGGAGTGGTTTGCGGATCTTGACGTGCTGACCCTTAGCCCAAAGCCGCCGTCCAGCGAAATGACGACCCGTTGGGCTGCGTTTGAGGCGTGCCTCGAAGCGGCGCAAGAGAAGCCGCAAATCGTGCTCAAGCTCGTCGTTTTCGACGAGAGTGACTATGCCTACGCCAAAGAAGTCGCGGCGCGATATCCGCACCTTCCGATCTATCTGCAACCCGGCAATCACACGCCGCCGCGCCCCGGCAGTGAAGACGCCTCTGTCGACTTGGACGGAATAATGATGCGAATGGAATGGCTTGTCGAAAGGGTGACCAGCGACAGGTGGTTCGAAGCCCGCGTGTTGCCGCAGCTGCACGTTCTGCTTTGGGGTAACAAGAGGGCGGTCTAGTCTGCGGCTTGCGTCGCACCGGAAGGCCGGGCTCCGACGGCTTGGCAGGCTCTCTTCGCGTGCCGAGTACAGCCGAGCTTTGTTCGCGCCAGCGGTCTCGCGATTGTGCGGCTGGAAACCGCCCGGACACCCGCTGCCGGCGTGTGTCACCTTGACTCCGATGAGCTGTCGTCACGCAAAGTTGAAATCCGCAAGAACTGGCCTTCTCGCCCCACCTGCTTGACTGTTTCCTCCGTCGCAAGCACGTCATCCCCTCATCCTTGTTCAGCTCTTATCGATGTATCTCATTGTCCGGCCTGACGCTCGACTGTCAGACACCAGAACGCCCAACGGGGCTGGCCCGCCGGTCAACGGCAGCTGCTAAACAGAACGGCGATGTGCATGGGAATGCATCCATTGCGTAAATGCCTTCCATAAAGAAGATCGATTTCCTCACTGGCCCAACGTGAAATATAGCAACGTCTTCGTGGCGTCGTCGGCTGCGTCAGGAGTAGCGATGAAAACGTATTGGGGTCGCCTGCGTCTCCTTGGGCGGCGAGTGTAAAGTGTAGCGATGCGGCCTCAGGCGCGAACGGCGAGCCGCGCAGTGATCACCTTCGCCTGTGCCTTTGCGGCGGGGGTCAAGCGCTGGTCTGCTCGAATTTTTATCGTCTAGCTGGTTGAAACTGCGTCCGTTGCGGGCTGCAGAAGCCGGCCGGCCGAGAAACGGCAGCCGCACTTATAAAAGCACGCCAAGGCATGCGGGCATCCGTCAGTTGCAAAGGACAATAGTGGCCGCGCCGATTGGCCATCACGGGTCCATTAGGGCAGCCACCAACATCAGTTCGCAAGAGGAGCAAAAGCAATATGTATCGTCGTCACCTGATCAAAGGGTTGGTTGCGCTCGGCGCATGCCGGATTTGCGTTCAAGCCGCCCAAGCGACCAGTGCCCATTGGGGATACACCGGTCCGGTCGGACCGGAGCACTGGGCTGATCTGGATAAGAAAAATTTCGTATGCTCTGCCGGCACGCAGCAATCGCCGATCGATATCAACAGCGCGGTCAAGGCGGATATCCCGCATATCGCCATCGGCTGGCACAAGGGCGGCGGCAATATGGTGAACAACGGCCACACCATTCAAATCAATATGCCACAAGGCAGCACGCTGACCCGCGGCGATCGTGTCTACGAACTGGTACAGTTCCATTTCCATGCGCCAAGCGAACATCACGTGGCGGGCAAGAGCTTCCCGCTGGAGGTGCATTTCGTTCACAAGGACACGCAAAGTGGTACTCTGGGCGTGCTGGGCGTCTTTTTAACGCCCGGCGCGACAAATGCCAGCTTTGCTGCCCTTGCTGCGGCCTTTCCCGAACTGCCGAATGGGGAGGTTACGATCGACGAGGTGAATCCCAACTGGCTTCTGCCAGCGTCGCTTGGCTATTGGACTTATGAGGGCTCACTGACGACGCCGCCGTGCGCCGAAAACGTCGAGTGGATGGTGGCGATGGAACCGGTTGACGTTGATCCGGCAGACATCCAGCGATTTACCTCACTTTACCCGTGAACGCGCGCCCTTTTCATTCACCCAATCGACGCTTCATCCTGCGCCAGAGTTGAGCGCCGCCCCAGCGGTTCCGCACGGTCCAACATTCTTGGCACAAATTGGCGCGAAGCCTCCTCTTCCGGTCTGGCGGTCTGACGGCGCTCCCCAAGCTGGCTAGTCTAAAGGATAGGGATTCGGTGCCGGCACCACTCGTCCCAAAGACGTCGCGGCGAGGTTTGTCTGCAACCCGGCAATCACACGCCGCCCCGCCGTGGCAATGAAGACGTCTCTGTCGAGTCCGACGGAATATGATGCGCATGGAATAGCTGGCCGAAAAGGTGACCAGCGACAGGTGGTTCGAAGCCCGCGTCTTGCCGCAGCTGCACGTTCTACTCTGGGGTAACAAGAGGGCGGTGTATACCTTCTCTTAGCTTCGCCGCCAACTACTCGGTTTTCCGAATTGCTCTCTATATTCTTGAAGGCGATGCGTTCGTTAAAGACATGTGCTGCGCACCTGGTGTAAAAGCTGCTCTCATCATGCAGAGGTCAAGTTGTAGCTGATGTTGCCCTTGATGCCGCAGCCTACCGCGGCGGGACCAAACTCAATGGCAAGCAGGCCGGCTAGGATCGTGCAGCCAGTCGCGAGCCTCGCCCACAACGGGGTCTCACGCGCATGATGGCGCCGGCCATGGGTTCGGCGGTTGTACTCATTGTCTACATAGCGCCGTTTGCCCTCGCTCTTTCTCCCCGCGGGGCAGTATGCCCATCTATCATGACCAGGTGCATATTAGCCCTATGCAGACAAGCGGGTGGCTACTTACATCGTGAGCGTTCTCGAGAAGCCGTAGTGGCGCACCGTGCTGACCAACAACGAAAAGGCGCAACCCCTTGCCCGCGCGTTCGGTTGCCGCTCACTCGTCATCTTCTGGCGGTTCTAGTTTGCCAACCGAAACCTCTAGCCTCGTGGTGCACTCAATAAGGTTAGCTAGCAATTTGGCATCAATGTCTGTGTGCCCCTCGTACTCGGAGAGGTTTCGCTCGTTGTGCGCTTTAGAAAAATCTGAATGTCAGCCTTGTCGGTTCCGACGGTATGAACGAGCGCTTGAAACACCGAAGTGCGATTGTCCGAGCGATAGCCTTCGCGGCGTAGGGCTGCCAGGGCAAGCCGATGCGCAGCTCCATATAAGAGAGTGAATTGGCTGTCGGGGTCGAGACCTTTCTGTGCGTCAGTTAAATTCTTGCGGGCGCCACCCAGCATGCCGTCATATTCGGACAGCGATGGGGGCTCACTTTTCATCAGCCCAATCTTTACGAGGTTGTCTAGTTCTTGCTTGCCCACGCTTGTAAATCTTTCTCCGAGCCGATGAGGAAAATCTTTGGAAGGGTACTTACCTTTCGGACAAACGACCCTTTCTGCGACGCCTTTCGTTGCCATTCCTCCGGCGACAGAAATGTCGGACTGACCTTTCGGCCTAGTCTCAGTTCCGCGTTTTGTGCGGCTGAATAAAGTTCAGAGAGGTTCAGGTTATCGCCGACCACCATCAAATCGATATCGCTGCGTTCTGTGTCCGTGCCTTTGGCGACTGAACCGTACACGAAGGCAGATTTGATCGAATGAAAGTGCGACAGCAATTCCCTTAGTGGCTCGGTTGGTATTTGGTTCTTAAGTGAAAAGTGCGCCGTGCTCTGCAAAGCAGGGGGGGCTGCGTTCTCAGGCCCCGCGCTAGTGCCGTCACGATGCGCCTTTAGGCGCTGGTATTCATCGACCGAAAGCAGCACAAGCCGTTCGCGGCCATTCTTGCTGATGATCACGGGTTCCGCTAGCGCCTTGTCCTGATACACCCCTAAGTTGCGCTGAAATTCAACCGAGCTAATGACCGACATAGAATTGTCCCGATAATCCGTTATATCCGTATAATACGTATCTTTTTGAAAATATCAATGATCTCGTGCTAAGGTACTGAATTATTTGCCTTCGATATAGCGCGTCGGCGGAACCAACTCGTAGACGGGCTATGAAAGGTTAAGCGCGGATGTCTATCGGCCGCCGGCGTTCCCGCTCCGCAAGCCTGCCTGAACTATTCCGCGCGGCGGTCAAGCCCCAGGCTCCTGCTCATCCAGCGACCGCAGGCTGGAAAGACAATAGCCGACGTCTTCCGATGGTCTCGCCATCAGCTTTGGGCTAGCTCCCCATTATCCCGCTTCGAGCTCGACACAGGGCGGTTTCGATGGCGCACGACAATCTGTGTCGGCTTTGTCGTGTCCGTGACAGACGCCTGAAAGGCCCGCTCGCGCGTTTTGCCGCCGTCTAAGTGGCTGGAATTTAATAACGAAGTTTCTTCTCGGATCGGCCGATCACGCTGGTACGCTTTTTGCGATGCTTGGTGTGAGGCGGCACGAGCTGCCTATCGGCACTTGTGTCGCGGGCAGTCGCGATGATTAGAACGAAGGAAGGAAAGCTATTATGTCAGGTCTGCGTCAGATCGCCTTTTACGGCAAAGGCGGCATCGGCAAGTCCACCACCTCCCAAAATACGCTCGCCGCCCTTGTCGACCTCGGGCAGAGAATCCTCATCGTAGGATGCGACCCCAAAGCCGATTCCACACGCTTGATCCTGAATTCGAAAGCTCAGGATACCGTCCTGGATCTCGCCGCACAGGAAGGTTCGGTGGAAGACCTCGAACTCCAGGACGTGCTCAAGGTCGGCTACAGAGGCATCAAGTGCGTGGAGTCCGGCGGCCCCGAGCCGGGTGTCGGTTGCGCCGGCCGCGGCGTCATCACCTCGATCAATTTCCTCGAGGAGAATGGCGCTTATGACGATGTCGATTATGTCTCCTATGACGTCCTCGGCGACGTGGTATGCGGCGGCTTCGCCATGCCGATCCGCGAAGGCAAGGCCCAGGAGATCTACATCGTCATGTCCGGCGAGATGATGGCGCTCTATGCCGCCAATAACATCGCCAAGGGCATCCTCAAATATGCCCATTCGGGCGGTGTGCGGCTGGGCGGGCTGATCTGCAATGAACGTCAAACCGACCGTGAACTCGATCTGGCCGAAGCACTGGCTGGCCGATTGAATTCCAAGCTCATCCACTTCGTGCCCCGCGACAACATCGTCCAGCATGCCGAACTCAGGAAGATGTCGGTGATCCAGTACGCGCCGGACTCCAAGCAGGCAGGGGAATACCGCGCTCTGGCCGAGAAGATCCACGCCAATTCGGGCCAGGGTACGATCCCGACGCCGATCACCATGGAGGAGCTGGAGGAGATGCTGCTCGACTTCGGCATCATGAAGACCGACGAGCAGATGCTTGCCGAGCTTCACTCCAAGGAAGCGGCGAAGGCGGCGGCCCAGTAGTGACATTAGCGCTGCCATGAATCGGCGCGCCTTGCAGAGAACGGCGCCTATTCGTTGAGGCGTCACCCAACCTTGAAAGGGGACTCATGAGCCGGGAATACGAGAATGACGGTGCTCTTCATGCGAAGCTTATCGAAGAGGTGTTGTCGCATTATCCCGACAAGGCGGCGAAGCGCCGCAAGAAGCACCTCAACGTCGCAAAGAGCGGCAACGAGGCTGGCGGGGAAAGCGAGGTCCTTTCCGAATGCGACGTCAAATCGAACATCAAGTCCATTCCCGGGGTGATGACGATTCGCGGCTGTGCATATGCGGGTTCGAAAGGCGTGGTGTGGGGGCCAGTCAAGGATATGGTCCATATCTCGCACGGCCCGGTCGGCTGCGGCCAATACTCTTGGTCGCAGCGCCGCAACTACTACGTCGGTACGACGGGCGTCGACACGTTCGGGACAATGCAGTTCACCTCCGATTTCCAGGAGAAGGACATCGTCTTCGGCGGCGACAAGAAGCTGGAACAGATCATTGACGAGATTGAAGTCTTGTTTCCGCTTAACAACGGCATCACCGTGCAATCCGAATGCCCTATCGGCCTGATTGGCGATGACACCGAGGCGGTTTCTCGCAAAAAGACCAAGGAGTATGACAAGACGATCGTGCCGGTACGCTGCGAGGGTTTCCGCGGCGTCTCGCAGTCGCTTGGCCACCACATCGCCAATGATGCGATCCGGGATTGGGTCTTCGACAAAAAGGATGTCAAGTTCGAGGCCGGCCCCTACGACGTCAACGTCATCGGCGACTACAATATCGGCGGCGATGCCTGGGCCTCGCGCATACTGCTTGAGGAGATAGGGCTGCGCGTGGTCGGCAACTGGTCGGGTGACGCCACACTCGCAGAGATCGAGCGCGCCCCGAAGGCTAAGCTCAATCTTATCCACTGCTACCGGTCGATGAACTACATCTGTCGGCATATGGAGGAAAAGTATGGCGTCGCTTGGATGGAGTACAATTTCTTCGGTCCCTCCCAGATCGAAGCCTCTCTGCGCAACATAGCCAAGCATTTTGGGCCGGAAATCGAGGAAAAGACCGAAAAGGTCATTGCCAAGTACAGGCCGCTTGTTGATGCGGTCATCGCCAAGTACCTGTCGCGCCTGGAAGGAAATACCGTGATGCTCTATGTCGGCGGCCTGCGCCCCCGCCACGTCGTCACGGCCTACGAGGACCTCGGCATGGTCATCGTGGGCACCGGCTATGAATTCGCCCACAGCGACGACTATCAGCGCACCGGCCACTACGTGAAGAACGGCACGCTGATCTATGATGACGTGACCGGCTATGAGTTGGAGAAATTCATCGAAGGGATTCGCCCAAATCTGGTCGGCTCGGGAATCAAAGAAAAATACCCGGTGCAGAAGATGGGCATACCGTTCCGCCAGATGCATTCCTGGGATTATTCAGGCCCGTATCACGGGTACGATGGCTTTGCCATTTTCGCACGTGATGTGGATCTCGCCATCAACAACCCGGTCTGGGACCTATTCCACGCGCCTTGGAAAAGAAGCCGGGGCGATGAGCGGGCGATGGCTGCCGAATAAACATCTGCTTTAGCCCCAGTCTCCCACTGAGACGGTGAACTCCCGCGGCCTCTGATCCGCCGGAGCCTGGAACGTCTTGACGTCCTGAGCTGCCGTACCGCGCAGCCAGATGCAAAAGAGGTAATCATCATGCCGCAGTCGGCTGAAAAAATTCTCGATCACGCTCCCCTGTTCCGCGAGCCGGAATACAGAAAGATGCTCGCTGAGAAGAAGCTAAACTTCGAATGTCCGCACCCCGATGAGATCGTTTCCGATCAGCGCGATTTCACCCAGACGTGGGAATACCGCGAAAAGAACCTCGCCCGCAAAGCGCTTGTCGTGAACCCGGCCAAGGCCTGCCAGCCGCTGGGTGCGGTATTCGCTGCCGCCGGCTTCGAACGAACCATGTCCTTCGTCCACGGCAGCCAAGGTTGCGTCGCCTATTACCGCTCGCACCTGTCGCGCCATTTCAAGGAGCCTGCCGCGGCGGTCTCCTCCTCAATGACCGAGGATGCGGCGGTGTTTGGCGGCCTGAAGAACATGGTCGACGGGCTCGCCAACACCTACCAGCTCTACGACCCGAAGATGATTGCCGTGTCGACGACCTGTATGGCAGAGGTCATTGGCGACGACCTGCACAGCTTCATCCAGAACGCCAAGGACGAAGATTCAGTCCCGCGCGACTTCGACGTGCCCTTTGCCCACACGCCGGCCTTCGTTGGCAGTCATGTCGACGGCTATGACAACATGGTCAAAGGCATTTTGGAGCACTTCTGGAAAGGCCAGGAGCGTACGCAAGTCGAAGGAGCCATCAACATCATTCCGGGCTTCGACGGCTTCTGCGTCGGCAACAACCGGGAGCTCAAGCGCCTGCTCGATGTAATGGGCGTGTCCTACACATTCATCCAGGATGCCTCTGACCAGTTCGATACGCCTTCGGACGGTGAATACCGCATGTATGACGGGGGCACGAAGATCAACGAGGTGAAGAAGGCCCTCAACGCCGAGGCAACGCTTTCGCTGCAGCATCACAACACCCGAAAGACGCTGGGCTATTGCGAGGAGGTCGGGCAGGCGACGGCCTCGTTCCACTATCCGCTCGGCGTTCAGGCGACCGACGAATTCCTGATGGAGGTCGCGGCGATTTCCGGCAAGGAGATCCCCGAGGCAATTCGCCTCGAGCGCGGCCGACTGGTAGACGCCATGGCGGACAGCCAATCCTGGTTGCATGGTAAGAAATACGCCATCTACGGCGATCCCGACTTCGTTCACGCGATGGCCCGCTTTGTCATGGAGACCGGCGGCGAGCCAACCCATTGCCTCGCCACCAATGGCACCTCGGCATGGGAAGCCGATTTGAAGAAGCTGCTAGCATCCTCGCCTTTCGGCAAGGCTGCCCAGGTTTGGGCGGGCAAGGACCTGTGGGCGCTGCGCTCACTGCTCTTTACCGAGCCGGTGGACCTTTTGATCGGCAATTCCTACGGCAAGTACCTGGAGCGCGACACCGGAACGCCGCTGATCCGGCTGATGTTTCCGATCTTCGATCGGCACCATCATCACCGCTTTGCGCTCTTTGGCTACCAGGGCGCGTTGCGCGTGCTTACGACGATCCTCGACAAGATCTTCGACAAACTCGATCGCGAGACGAGCGAGACGGGTGTGACGGATTATTCCTATGACCTCACGCGCTAAGAGCCGTGGCCGGCTTTTCGCCGAGGCCATTCCTTGCCCAATGGACTGGGGAGGCTGAGCAATGTCCTCCCTCAGCGCCAAAATCAAGGACGCCTTCGATGAGCCCGCCTGCGATAAGAACCGTGGCAAAGATGCCAAGGCGCGCAAGGAGGGCTGCTCGAAGTCGCTGACACCAGGGGCGGCAGCCGGCGGCTGCGCCTTTGACGGAGCCAAGATCGTCCTGCAGCCGATCACCGACGTTGCGCATCTGGTCCATGCGCCGCTTGCCTGCGAGGGCAATTCTTGGGACAACCGTGGTGCGGTTTCGTCAGGACCGACCTTGTGGCGGACAAGCTTCACGACCGACCTCACCGAACTCGACCTGGTGATGGGGCAGGGCGAGCGGAAACTCTTCAAGGCGATCCGCGAGATCAAGCACACATACGCGCCGCCGGCGATCTTCGTCTACTCGACTTGCGTAACGGCGCTGATCGGTGACGACATCGAGGCCGTGTGCAAACGCGCCACGGAAAAGTTCGGTTTGGCCGTGGTGCCGATCAATGCGCCTGGCCTGGCAGGCTCCAAGAACCTCGGCAACAAGCTCGCCGCCGAGGCGTTGCTCGATCATGTCATCGGCACGGTCGAACCCGACGACTCTGGGCCCTACGACATCAACATCCTTGGCGAATTCAACCTCTCGGGCGAATTCTGGCTTGTAAAGCCGCTCCTCGATCGGCTCGGGATCCGGGTGCGCGCCTGCATTCCCGGCGATGCGCGTTACCGCGACATTGCTTCCGCGCACCGCGCCCGGGCGGCAATGATGGTGTGCTCGACCGCGCTGATCAGTCTTGCCCGCAAGATGGAGGAGCGCTGGGACATCCCGTTCTTCGAGGGCTCCTTCTATGGCATCTCCGACACATCGCAAGCTCTTCGCAACCTTGTCAGGCTGCTGGTGAGGAAGGGCGCCGATCCGGAGATCCTCGAGCGCACAGAGACGCTAATCGCGCAGCAGGAGGCGATCGCGTGGAAGAAACTCGAATCCTACCGGCAAAGGCTCCAAGGCAAGCGCGTGCTGCTCAACACAGGCGGTGTGAAGTCCTGGTCGGTTGTCCATGCGCTGATGGAGATCGGAATCGAGATCGTCGGCACCTCGGTCAAGAAATCTACGGTGCAGGACAAGGAGCGCATCAAACAAGTTCTCAAGCACGACAAGCACATGTTCGAATCCATGGCTGCGCGCGAGCTGTACGCCATGCTCTCTGAACACAGGGCCGATATCATGCTGTCGGGCGGTCGCACGCAATTCATTGCGCTCAAGGCCAAGACGCCCTGGCTCGATATCAACCAGGAGCGCCAGCATCCTTATGCCGGCTATGACGGCATGGTGGAACTCGTACGCCAGATCGACCTCGCCATTCACAATCCGATCTGGTCTCAGGTGCGCCAGCCGGCCCCGTGGGATTGCCAGCCTGATCTGATAGGCGAATTGCCGTGCACGAGGAACGAGACCGCGTACCTGTTTGATGAATTCGCATGCGCGACGGCACACGAGTGTTGAGGCGACCGATGGCCCGCATCCTTCTCCAGAGCAAATCGGCTGCGGTCAACCCGCTGAAGTCGTCGCAGCCGCTGGGTGCCGCCTTTGCCTTTCTTGGCGTCGACGGTGCGATGCCGCTGTTCCACGGCAGCCAGGGATGCACAAGCTTTGCGCTCGTTCTCTTCGTGCGGCACTTCAAAGAAGCGATTCCCTTGCAGACTACGGCGATGGATGAGGTGGCGACCATCCTCGGCGCAGCCGACCATCTGGAAGAGGCGATCCTCAACCTCAAGAACCGCACGAAGCCAAAGCTGATCGGGGTGTGCACGACCGCGCTCGTGGAGACGCGTGGCGAAGATTGCGCGGGTGATATCGCCAACGTCAAGCTGAAGCACACGCAAGAGCTTGCGGGTACGGAGGTCGTGCTGGCCAACACGCCGGATTTTGACGGCGCGATCGAAGAGGGCTGGGCCAGGGCAGTCACCGCAATGATCAAAGGGATTACACGCTCGGGCGAACGTGCGCGGCAGCCGAAGAAGATCGCGATCCTGCCCGGATGCAACCTCACTGTCGCCGACGTCGAGCATATGCGTGACATGGTTGAAAGCTTTGGGCTCAAGCCGGTTATTCTGCCCGACATTTCAGGCTCGCTCGACGGTACGGTTCCTGACCGCTGGGTAGCGACTACATACGGCGGCACCAGCGTCGAGGACGTTCGCGAGTTGGGCACGGCCATGCAATGCATCGCCATCGGTGAGCACATGCGCCGTCCGGCGAGAGTGCTGCACGGGTTGACCGGCGTGCCTTACGTGTTGTTCCAGTCACTGACTGGGCTGCAGGACACGGACCGCTTCGTGTCGCTGCTGTCTGCGATTTCGGGCGCGGCGGTACCGGCCCGCGTGCGCCGGCGCCGGGCGCAATTGCAGGACGCGATGCTCGACGGACATTTCCATTTCGGCGGCAAGAAAATTGCCATCGCTGCCGAACCAGACCAGCTGTTCCAACTCGCAGCCTTCTTTGCTGGCCTCGGCTCCGAGATAGCCGCGGCCGTCACAACGACCGACAGGTCTAAAATTCTCAAGAAAGTCCCGGCGGTTTCGGTTCAGATCGGCGATCTCGGCGATCTGGAAAGTCTTGCCGTCGGTGCTGACCTGCTTGTCACGCATTCGCACGGGCGCCAAGCATCGGAGCGGCTCGGAATTCCGCTCATGCGCATCGGGTTCCCGGTCTTCGATCGACTAGGCAGCCAGCACAAGCTCGCAATTCTCTATCAGGGCACCCGCGACCTGATCTTCGAGGTCGCCAACATCTTCCAGGCCAACCAACACGCGCCCACTCCTGAGGCGCTTGATCCACTCCGTAATCGAGAAATATCAGATGAACGCTGTTCGCCGCCTCTCGCTGGTCAGTAATGAGGTTTTCGCACCGATGCCGGAACAACGTGCATGCGCATTGCGCGTCGCGATCGCCACTCAGGACATGAAGGACCTCAACGCCCATTTCGGGTCGGCCAGACGCTTTGCTGTCTACGACGTGACGCGCGAGGAGTGGAACCTCGTCGAAGCCGTGGCCTTCGATGACGTTTCGGATGAAAGCGGGGAGCATCGGGCCGAGGGCGATGACCGCATCACGCCCAAGGTGGATGCGCTGAAGGGCTGTCATCTGCTGTTTTGTCTGGCGATTGGCGGACCTTCGGCAGCCAAGGTTGTCGCGGCAAAAATCCACCCGATCAAAGTGGCGGAGCCCCAATCCATCCAAGAGGTGCTGTTGCGCACGCAGATGATGCTCAGGACGTGTCCTCCGCCCTGGCTGCGCAAGGTGCTGGCGCAAGCGGGCGTTGCCGAAACGAAACCGTCCTTCGAGGACGAGGACTGAAAAGAGGAGGACGCCAAATGTCTGACCCCGCAATCCCCCCAGCCGTCGCCGAAGACGAGGCGGCTCTTTGCACCCCGTTCGTCAAATGCCTCGTCCGGCTGATCCGTGCTCAGGATTCCTATGGCTCGTGGGAACGCAAAGCGGACGCCGAGCTGCTGGGCGACTTCATTATTACCAAGGAACAGCGCCGAGCGATCCCGATCATCGGAGATCCCGATCCGGACGTGCTGTGGAGGCTCGACAAGTACTACGCCGCCATCGGGCTTGCGATCGAGGAGCGCTGCGGCCTTATGGCATCGCCGATGATCCAGGTGAGCCATGAGGGTTTTGGTCGGGTGCTTTTCACGACCGGACGGTTGGTCGTTTTGTCCAAAACGCTGCGCGATGTCCACCGGTTTGGCTTCGAGACGCTCCTGAAGCTCGCCACGGCCGGTACGAAGCTGGTCGACGATGGGATTGCAGTCATCGAAGCCTTTCCCCACGTGGCGCTGGCATGATGGGCGCGATTTTCGAGAAAGGCCATCATGACGGACGCGAGAAACTTTTTTGGCCAGCCCCCTCGATCCAGGGGCTCGAGGCCGACCAGGTTGCTGGGGTATCGCCGATGAAGAAGCCGCTGGTCCTGATCTGCTCGCAAGATGCCGAGTTCTATCTGCTCTACAGTCACATACTGGAGGTGGACGGTTTCAGCAGTGAGACGGCAGACGGCGCGAAGGCTGCGCTGGCCTTGGCCGAACAACGGGAGCTTCAGGCCGTAGTGCTGGATTGCGACCCAGCCAGCATAAACGGGTCCGCAATTTGCGCCCACCTCAAGCGGGAACCGCGCACCACCGACCTGCCCATCATCGCCCTGATCGCGCCTGGCGCCGAGCACCAGCACCTCGATCTCTTGAAGGCAGGCGTTGAGAGCTTTGTGCGGCCGGTGGCTCCGGCCAAGCTGCTCGACTGCCTGCGGGCGAGGCTCGGGCTGACCAAGCGTGGTTCGAACGGGGTTGAAAACGACAGTTGGATTTGTTGTGGAGGCCTGGAGATGAAGCTCGATGCCCATCGGGTTCGCGGTAATGGCCACGACATCCATCTCGGACGGATCGAGTTCAACGTGCTGCGGCTTATGATTGAGGCCCCCGGCAAGGTCTTCAGCCGGGACGAGCTTATCGGGGCGGCCTGGCGGCCCAACATTCATGTCGGTGCACGCACCGTCGATGTCCATATCAGCCGAATCAGGAGGGCGCTGAAAACGGCCTTGCCCGGCAGCGTCATTCGCACCGTCAGGTCGGCCGGCTACTCGCTCGAGAAGCCGGACGACTGAAATCGGTGGTCGAATGTGGTGCCGCTCTCTCTTCCTCCGCTGAGAGCGGTGTTGCCGCTTTGAGACGCTCCTAACGAAGACCAGGAGAAGCAGGCAAATGGAATTTAAAAGCATATTCTGTGTGACGGGTGCTGATCATTCTGATGAGGACCTCACAACAGCTGCCGGACTGTGTGCCGAGGTCGGCGCGCACCTATCCGTACTGATTATACCGCCTCCATTGCTCTTGATGTCGTCTCCGCCCCTCGAGTGGGGTACGGGACGTGCACAGGCAATTGCAGTGCCGAATTATCGATTTCAGCAAATCGAGAAATTTTCACAGGACGTGACCAGAATGGAAAGACGGTCCGCGGATATCCTCAAACGGCTGAAAGCTATGTCGCTTTCCTGTGACGTTGACACCGACTATTGCGATCCGGCTAGCCTCGGTGAAGTGGCGCGACAGCGGGCGCTCTGCGCTGACCTGACGATCGTTGGAGCGGACCTCCTCAACGATGAGACTCTCGGACCTCCTGTTGTCAACGGCTGCTTGTTCGATAGCGGAAAGCCGGTCCTCATCGTGCCGAAGGGCGCTAAGGCGACCCTGTCGCCTCGACGCGTGCTGGTCGGCTGGGATTCGCGCGTAGAGGCCTCGCGTGCGGTTCGGGAAGCTCTTAGTCTCCTATCCGCTGCTGAGGAAGTTTGTGTCGCTATGGTCGATCCGAAGGCGCAAAACAACGGGAAAGGTGCGCAGTCTGGAGCAGACATCGCTGCCTATCTTACTCGGCACGGTGCTCGGGTCTCGGTTGACCTGCTTAAGAGCGCCGGTAAATCGGCGGCCACAGTGCTGACGCAGCACGCGGCCGACACCTGCGCCGACATGATAGTCATGGGTGCTTATGGCAGCCGTGGGCTGCGTGAGCGGATTTTCGGCGGTCCGCCGAGCTGGAGCTTTGAGAAGACCACATTGCCGCTGTTTTTGGCTCGCTGATCAGTTCCGTAGCAACACCGATCAGGTCGTAGGACCGCCAACCAGTCCGAAGTCGTCGTCGGTTACCGGTCGGATTGCGGAGACATGGCTGGATCCGCGAACATCTTGCGACGCTTTTCAGAGCCAAACCGGACGCCTCGACTGCTTCAGGACGCTCTCGTGCATCCAACTCGTGCGAGATCGTCTGTAACGGGCAGTAAAGACGAACGGCTGCAGCAGACCGCAGCCAAGCCACAGGGCGGGTGTACCAGGGGACCCCCACCTCGGGGCGCGAACCCTGTTGGCCCCTGATCAGTACCCGGACGCGGGTCAAATCGGCGGCTGCCCCCTGTCAGGCCTGCGGTGTGCAAGGGCCGCTGCCGCGGAGCTTCCTCTGCCCGATCGTCGGGCGTGCGACAATGTCGGGTTCCAGACGAGCTGGAATTACGCGAACTCGTTGGTTTGACGTTTTCTTTATCCGGCACGCTGCATGCATGGGAGTCTACGAACGCATTACGAGCCGTTATCCATGGTTACGCCCCTCGAAGAAAGAGCCGCTTCCGTCGTAACCGGGAAACAGCCAATCCTGGGGTGGAGGCAGCCGCTAGGAGCCGCCGTAAAATCCGGAGAGCTGCGCGACAGCATCACACGCTTTCCTTCCGCTCTTGGGTTCGGATGATGCGGTGCCCGCTGTCGATGTCGCCCATTGAGCCCAAGATCTGGAAGGCCGCGCAGGCCTTTTGCCTTCCTCTCAGTCGGGACCGCGGCTCAAGGATGCCTGTGAGGTTCGCAATGCTCAATGCCTGGCGGTCGCCGCGCACATGCCGCTGAGTTGGAAAACACTCCTAGAGGAGCAAGGATAAGTGGACCTCTTTTGCATTGGTATCGGTGCTGGGCCGTCTAATTTGAGCCTTGCGTGTCAGATACAGGAAGAGATTGCGCAAGGGGCACTGTTCCTGGATCGGCAGGTTGATTTCCGCGGACATCCAGGCAGCGCTTTCGATTGCGCGGAGCTCCAGGTCGGCCACTTCCAGGATCTGGTTACTCTGGTCAATCCGCGATCAGCCTACACATTCGTAAACTACCTCCACGAGAACGGGCGTCTTTACCATTTCCTCAATGCGCAATTTCACGGGGTGCTCAGAGCCGAGTTCGCTCAATATCTCAACTGGGCGTTCCAGAAGAATCCGCTTGTCCGTGGCGGCGAGGCCGTTCGCGAAATCCGCTTTGAAGGCGAGTTTCGCGTGCGGACGGACAACGCGGTCCTTGATGCGAGAAACCTCGTCATCGACATAGGCAAGCAGGCGCAAATTCCGCCTCAGTTTCATGGCTGGACTGGACCCAACCTGTTCCACTCATCAGACCTAGCGCATATCCATCCTGAGGTGCACAAAAAGCATGTCTGCGTGGTTGGCGGCGGACAGTCGGGAGCCGAGCTGCTGCTGCACCTTGTCGGCCGGCCGAAAGAACGGCGGCCCGCGGCGGTCACTTGGGTCTTGACGCGCGGGATGCCTTTCGACGACCACCCGTTCACAAACGAGCTGTTCACGCCTTGCTTTTCGGATCGTTTTGCGGCCATGAGCGAGGTGCATCGCCAGCTGTTCCTGCGGCGTTTCGCGCTTGCCTCCGACGGGATTTCAGAAAGCACGTTGCGCGCGGTCTATCAGGCGCTCTACCACCACGCCTTTCTCCAGCCACACCAATGCGACATCACACTGCGGCCAAGTTGCAACGTGTCGCGCTGCATCAACGCAGGGGCGGGGCACAGGCTCACGCTGCAGCGCGGCATGGATAACATCGGAGAAGTAACCGCGGACATCGTCATCCTGGCCACGGGGTACGAGAACGCGCTGCCGGACTTCCTGGAACCGATCGCAGATCGCCTCGAGCAGATCGGCAATGAGCTCGCCACCGGCGAGGATTTTTCGGTGTACTGGGACGGACCGCGAGACAGACGCCTTTTCGTTCAGAACGCCTGCCTTGGACAGCGCGGGCTGGCTGATCCGAACTTTGGCCTGCTGGCCTGGCGAGCGCGCCGCATCCTGGACAGCCTTCTGGGGCGCCCGCCATGCACCAATCCCGAGCATCTGGGCTTCATCAGCCGTACGTTGATCGAGCGCCGGCCCGACCTCGTAGCCGAAGAAATGGGCAGCGGGATATAACTGGTCTACTATTGTTCATTGGCGGTGGCATCCAGGGAATGATGTACGCCTTCGTTGCGGCGAACGCGGGAGCCTTAGCCCAGATCATCTTGACCGAATAAGCACTCGGGCCCTGAGGCACATCGTATATTCTGCGGACGTTTCCCCTACGCTCGTTAAGACCTTACGTTCACTCGAAAGAGTGCGGTAGCCTCAGCGGCCATGGCTGAGCCCGCGCTCAGCGGGGAGGGTCCTTGCCTTTGGCGATGCATGTCGTGGCTGGACCCGGTGAGTTAGGTGAGTCCGGCCCGG